>CAYRHB010000211.1:0-1800 GCA_964424035.1 uncultured Leptolinea sp. | reverse complement strand
AAACATAAACGTGGTGGTGGATGGGATTGGGAAGAATAACAAACAGGTATTCTGAAAAAGGAAAGGTGGCAAAAAAAACCGTAACACGAGTAAGGCATATACCCCAGCGGACCTGTGTTGGCTGCCGACAGGTGATTGAAAAGAAAGCACTTATTCGCCTGGTTCGTACAGATAAGGGTATAGTCATCGACACTGGAGGACGTTTGTCCGGTCGAGGAGCATACCTGCATGACAACAGGGAATGTTGGGAAAAAGGGCTGAAAGGCTCGATTGCCAATGCGTTAAAAATCGAGTTGACCGAGAGTGATAAAGAATTGCTCCGTTCGTTTATGGCAAATTTGCCTGACGATTTAGAGAAACCTATTATTAGTGGACACCAAGCGGATGAATAGTATGTAAGCATCCTGCCAGCTCCCATTCTCGCGTCATTTCATTATTAGAAAAAGTTCGGGCCCTGATTTCCATTTATGGGGAAAGGAAAAACAGGCTCGCGAAAAACTGGAGGTGCAGTATGAGCGAGAATGGGCATAAAACAATCGAATTGGCTGGAAACGTAACCGTTAGAGACCTGGCCACCGCAACATCCACCAGCCCAATACAAGTAATAAAAATACTTATGGCCAATGGTGTAATGGCAAATATCAATCAGATGGTTGACTTTGACACTGCAGCCATTGTTGCTTCTGAACTTGGTTTTGAAGCTACCCTGGAAGTTGAAGAAGAGACTAAAGAGGTTGAATCCGGTGAAATTCCTGTTTGGAGACAGATCATTGCCAACGAAGATGCTTCGAAGCTGGTCTTGCGTCCTCCGGTAGTTACCATTTTGGGTCACGTTGATCATGGTAAAACCACGCTTCTGGATGCCATCCGCCATAGTGAGGTAGCTGCAGGCGAAGCCGGTGGAATTACCCAGCATATCGGTGCGTATCAGGTTGAGCACAAAGGAAAACTGATTACATTCCTTGACACACCAGGCCATGCTGCTTTCACTGCAATGCGGGCCCGTGGCGCACAAGGTGCTGACATTGTAATTCTTGTTGTCGCAGCCAATGATGGCATCATGCCTCAAACTCGCGAAGCGATTGCACATGCAAAAGCTGCCCGTGTTCCGATCATTGTTGCTTTGAACAAAATTGATAGACCGGATGCCAATTCTGACTTTGTGAAGAAACAGCTTGCTGATGTTGGTCTCGTTCCGGATGAATGGGATGGCAACACCATGGTTGTTCCTGTTTCAGCCAAACAGAAAACAGGCATTGACGACCTTTTGGAAGCGATCCTCCTTGTATCTGAAGAAATGGACATCAAAGCCAATCCTGTAAGTGATAATGTGATTGGTACAGTTATTGAAGCAGAGCTTGATCATGGCAAGGGTGTAATGGCTACCCTATTGGTTCAGAATGGCAGTCTTGAAGTCGGAGATGTCGTTCTCGCTGGAAAATCGCTTGGAAAGCTGCGTGCCATGTTTGACTTCCGCGGCAAGAAAATCCGTAAAGCCAATCCTTCCACTCCCGTTCAGGTAATGGGGCTGGCAGATGTTCCTGAAGCCGGGGAATTGTTCCAGGTTTATTCCAGTGAAAAGGAAGCCCGGGCAATAGTTGAGGAAAGAAAAGCCCAGCAACTTCAGAAAACTACTAATGCGCCAAAAGCTTCACTTGAATCGCTATTTAACCGGATCCAGGCCGGCGAAACCAAGGAACTCCGTCTGATCGTGAAAGCTGATGTGCAGGGATCACTCGAACCCATTACAACAGCATTGACTGAGATTGAAAAAGGCGATGTAAATATTAATGTTCTTTA
>CAYRHB010000210.1:0-1870 GCA_964424035.1 uncultured Leptolinea sp. | reverse complement strand
ACATGGTTGAAACCGGCGCACCCATGCCCATCCTTGGGAAACAAATCCTGCGGGATGGTAAATCCGGTTCCACATATGACCAGCCTGTAACCGTTGGTGTGATGACCATGCTGAAACTGCACCACCTTGTTGAAGATAAAGTGCATGCCCGTTCCACAGGCCCCTACAGCCTGGTCACCCAGCAACCGCTGGGCGGGAAGGCGCAATTTGGTGGTCAGCGTTTCGGCGAAATGGAAGTCTGGGCGCTGGAAGCCTATGGCGCCGCCTACACCCTGCAGGAAATGCTCACCGTCAAATCAGACGACGTTCAGGGTCGTGTCAATGCCTATGAAGCAATTGTCAAAGGCGAATCGATTGAAGAACCGAGTATTCCGGCTTCATTCCGTGTTCTGGTCAAAGAGCTCCAGAGCCTCGGGTTGGGTGTAGAAGCAGTTATGGAAAGTGGAGAAGTCATCCGCTTTGGAAAAGATGAGGAAAGGGTTAAGCCGCCGCGCATGGGCATTGATCTGCTCGGGCTTGGCGAAGACCTTTCCGTACTGTCTGGAGGGGAGCTAGCTTGACGGAGGTTTGACCCCGTGCTATAATCGCCCTCCGTTGCCTTGTATCCGCCCTCGTTTCTGAAACCAACTGGTTAAGGTGAGGCCATCACAGCAAGCTCAAGATGGCCTTGCTGTTTGGAAGAACAGGGCAGCGAAAAGAAATTATCCGAGATGGTTTTTTTTGGAGAGAAGACGTGCCTACCATCAATCAATTGATCCGCAAAGGTCGCCAGACCAAAAAAGTAAAAAGCAAAGCCCCGGCTCTGCTGTATACCCTCAACACGGTGAAACAGCGTCGTGAAAAACAGGACGGCGCTCCACAGAAACGTGGCGTGTGTACCGTTGTGCGTACCATGACACCGAAAAAACCGAATTCCGCTTTGCGCAAGATCGCCCGTGTGCGTCTGTCAAACGGTATTGAAGTGACCGCCTACATCCCCGGAGAAGGACATCAACTGCAGGAGCACTCTGTTGTGCTCGTTCGCGGTGGCCGTGTCAAAGACCTGCCCGGTGTGCGTTATCACATCGTCCGGGGCACCCTGGATACGACCGGTGTTGCCAAGCGTTCCCAGGCCCGTTCCAAATACGGCGCCAAACAACCCAAATCATAATTTAGAAGAGAACCGGAGAGAGTGGTATGTCTCGACGCAATAAACCCGAAGCTCGTGAAGTAAATCCGGACCGCAAGTTTTCCAGCGTTCCTCTGCAGCTCTTGATCCACCGCGTAATGCGCCGTGGGAAAAAGAGCACAGCTGAATCTTTGATCTATGACGCCATGGATATGGTCCAGGAAAAGACCGGCAAGAATCCGATCGAAGTTTATGATCTGGCCTTGAAAAATGTCGGCCCGATCATGGAAGTTCGCCCCCGCCGTGTTGGTGGTGCGACCTACCAGGTCCCCATGGAAGTTCCCGCTTCCCGCCGCCTGACTCTGGCAATGCGCTGGATCATCGACGCTGCCCGGGCCCGCACCGGCCGCTCATTTGCCGAAAAATTGTCCGCTGAGATTCTTGATGCTGCCAATAACCAGGGTCCCTCTGTTCGCAAACGCGAAGAGACCCATAAAATGGCAGAAGCCAACCGCGCTTTTTCACATTATCGCGCCTAGTCTCCACGGAATATGGATTGAAGATCAGAGAGAAGTAGGAATAGTTAATGGCGCGTAATCACCCCTTAGAGCGATATCGAAATATTGGTATCATCGCTCATATTGATGCCGGAAAGACCACCACAACCGAACGGATCCTGTTTTACACGGGAAAAACCTACCGGTTGGGTAATGTCGATGAAGGCAATACTGTCACCGACTGGATGGTCCAGGAACGCGAACG
>CAYRHB010000209.1:0-1905 GCA_964424035.1 uncultured Leptolinea sp. | reverse complement strand
GTGTAGGTGATGGCCAGAATGTTGATAGCCGGTCCAACGAACAGGAAAGTGATGGCCGGGCCAAGCCCAGCGCCCCGTTTCCAGATACCCGCGAAGAGCGGCAGGATGGTGCAAGAACACACCGCCAGAATGAAACCGCCAAAAGCGGACGCGGGATAACTGATCCACTTGGATGCTTTGGGTCCAAGATAGCGAGTAATGGCCTCTTTGGGAATCATTGAACTCATAAAGCCGGCAATCACAAAAGCAGGCACCAGGCACAAAAGAACATGTGCTGCCAGGTAATCCAAGAGTCCTGTCCAGCCAGACCATAACAAAGTACCAATGTAACTTAAAACTGAATCCATAATACCTTCTTTCTCAAATAGAAAACATTCAAGAGTTTGAATGTAATTTACTGAAAATAATAGGCAGACGGATCTGCCCATTATTTATATAAATTTACGCTTTCAACCAGCCCGCAATTTCTGACTCGCTGGGAATGCGTCCTGCTGAGACCACCTTTTCATTTACAACCAGGCCTGGCGTTGAAAGGATCGGCCACTTCATGATCTCGTTCATGTCAGTCACTTTTTCAATCTCGGCTTCAATCCCGAGTGCTTCTACTACCTTGCGGGTGGTTGCTTCCAAACGTTTGCAGTTGGCGCAACCTGAACCTAGAATTTTGATATTCAACATGGTTTCTCCTTAATATACAAACATTCGCATATGATTTATCAAAAAAAGAGCACTTCAAACGCTGCCCCTTTTGGCAAGACAAGTCGGACAATTACAATTCACCGATGATTCACGGGCATCATCTGGTTCCATTCCAACAAATTTCTGAACTGCATCCAGTACAGCGTATATGTCTGGATTGACCACCCGGTAAAATATATTCCATCCATCACGGCGGTCTTGGATCAAACCAGCTTCACGCAACACGGCTAATTGCTGGGAGATGTACGACTGACGGAAGCCAAGATAAGCTTCCATGTGGCATACACAATGCTCACCGTCCCGCAGGATATTGAGGATCGCAATTCTGGCCGGGTGGGTCAGGATTTTGAACACCTGCGTTTGCACATCGAGTGCCTGGTTATCCAACTTTGTTTCTTCAATCATATTCAAGTCCATGAATGTGATTATATCCCTATACACTTTTATGTCAAGAGTCTGTTGGAAGGGATGAGAGGGAATATGTACTATTCGTTAAAATTAGGAATAAATGACCCACCTCGGTGCGCTTGCATTGCAGAGGCGTGGTGGGTACTGTTGGATTGATTATAACCAGGTTTACCCATAATAAGTCTTACCTGGGCAAACTTCCTTGCAATCTTATTTTGTATCGGGAATTAACTTAAATTCAATCTTTGCGCCTAATGCTTCAGCGATCTTGGTAAGGTAGGATAAACTAGGGGCGCTGGTGCCATTTTCCAGTCTGGCGATGGAAGGCTGCCGGACGCCGACCATCTCAGCGAGTTGAGCCTGAGTTAAACCCCTTATCAGGCGGAGCCGGGCAACCTGGTAGCCGGGTTCCAATTCCTCTGCAGCAGCGAGGAAATCCGGGTCTTTAATCTTTTCAGCTTCCCAATCTTCAAATCTTAGCAATTTCCTTCCTTCCATACCGCATCCTTTGAATTTTTCTGGTCTAGATGATCAAAGATCGCAAGATCTATTCCGCCTTAATTAATCTGATCGGGAACTAAAGAAATCTAAATTATCATAATCCAGATTTCTTTAGTTTGAGTATCAGACGGAATCAAAATATGCACCCATCATAATCTGCGGCACACTTTTTCATTTCATGCTCGTATTAACAATATTAAATCATCTTTTAGCGGTTAGGGTTCTCCAAGCGAATGAAAATCGGGTAATCCTTAATCAAGAAATTCGGGATAGTAATACCATTTTCATCATTGAGAA
>CAYRHB010000208.1:0-2162 GCA_964424035.1 uncultured Leptolinea sp. | reverse complement strand
CGTGGTGGATGTGCCTGACAGCCGGGTGGATAAACTCTCCGCCATGTTCCAGCCCAAGAAGACCATCTACGCCAAGGTGACCTATGCCGACATAGCCGGGCTGGACGGCAGCGCCGGAAAGAGCAGCATTTCGGGCGCGCTGCTCAACAACCTGACCCAGATGGACGGCTTTATCCACGTGGTGCGCTGTTTTGAAGATGAGAACGTCCCGCATCCCTCGGGATCCGTCGACGCGCTGCGCGACCTGGCTGCCATGGATTCGGAATTCATCCTCAACGACCTGATCGCCGTGGAACGCCGGCTGGAAAAGCTGGCCGAAGAGAAAAAGAAGGGCGCCGGACGCGATAAAGCAGTCATCGACCGCGAGATCGAGCTGTTCAACCGTTTCCATGAACAGCTTTCCGGTGAAAAGCTGCTGCGCGATATGACCCTGACCGCTGATGAAGAAAAGATGCTGGCCGGTTTTGGTTTCCTCAGCCGCAAGCCGGTGCTGGTGGTGATGAACCTGTCTGAAGGACAAAAGGAACCGGCCGTGCAATATGATCATCAGCACAGCCAGGTGGTGGCGCTACAGGCCAAACTGGAAATGGATATTGCCCAGCTCCCGCCGGATGAAGCCGAAATGTTCCTGCAGGAATACGGGATCGAGGAGCCCAGCCTGAACCGCATGATCCGCCTGTCATACGACCTGCTCGGGCTGCAATCCTTCTTCACGGTTGGACCGGACGAGGTCCGCGCGTGGACGACAAGCCGCGGCGCGACCGCCCCGGAAGCTGCCGGTGAGATCCACACGGACTTGCAGAAGGGATTCATCCGCGCCGAGGTGGTCTCTTATGACGACCTGATATCACTGGGCGGGATGAACGAAGCCAAAGCCAAAGGCCGTCTGCGGCTGGAGGGCAAGGAATACATCGTGCTGGATGGCGACATCCTGAACATCCGGTTTAATATATAACGTTGCTGGCCGTCAATTCAAAACCATAGCCAAATAGGGGGTGAAGAATTCCGTCGGCTCGTCGAAGCCGCCATTCAACCATTGGCCAGCTAGCCCAGGCCAAACTGGGACTGGAAACCTACGTCGCGCGGTTTCTGCGTAGCGGACCCGCTGATGGGACGCTGCACAGCGTCATCCAGTACACGGCGTTTGGAGAGATCCGGTCAACGCAGGGCAATACCCCCACCCAGTACCGCTACACCGGCCAGCTGGCCCAGGCCGAACTGGGACTGGACTATTATGTCGCCCGTTTCTATGACCCGCTGACCGGTCACTTCACCCAGGCGGACACGCTCATCCCCGAGCCGGGGAAGGCGTCCGCGTTTGACCGGTACGCGTACGTGCTCTACAACCCGATCCGGTACAGCGATCCCAGCGGGCACGGTATCGATTGTGGTATTGGTGATCCGGATTGCGATCGCTCCAGTGATCTAAAAAGGTGGAGAGAATACACTGAAAAGAAAGTGAAAAGACATGTTGTAATTGATAATTTGGAAACATACCCATTAATCCCCCCAACTACCATTATGCCGGATACAAATAGATGTAATTCAGAATTCTGCATAAAACCTAATTCTTCTCCCAATATTCCGGACCAATATCCACCATTTGAGTTTATAGACCCATTAAGGGTAGATAAACTCGATGGATTTGGTGTTTCAATTGCTGCTAGTGGAATGTTAGCTATAGTTGGAGGTCAAGTCTCACTTGATATAACATATAACTGGAAAAGACAAGACATCTCAATTGCCATACCCCTTCAATTTCTTTTTGGAATTGGGGAAGGCTTATCTGGTACTGGATCAGTTATTGGCCTCTACAATTCAGACTCAGTTAAGGACTATTGGGGACCAGGTATTGGTGGTCAAGGATCGGCTGTCCCATCTGCAGGTGTTGCTGCAGGATATTCAAGAAGTTGGAATCCGAACGAAAATGGAAAAATCGCTCAAGCATGGCTAGTTGGGGGAGGTGTTGGAGAAGAAGTATCTGGTGGTTTTGTAGATGGATATACATTTCCGATTGTGTATATTGATTTACGGAAAAGCTGGCCTGATATGATCAAATTTTTTTCACAATAAGGAGACATAATGAAATATAAATATTTAATGGATCCACTAGTCCAAGGAATGAAAATAATCACTATTCCCATAATTGTTCTTATCAATAT
>CAYRHB010000207.1:0-2367 GCA_964424035.1 uncultured Leptolinea sp. | reverse complement strand
GCAAACGGAGGCGGTTTCCGCCCTCATGACGGTTATTGCTGCGTGAACCGATACCACGGCATTGCCTCAAACCGGTATCATGGACGGAATGGGATTCCCGGGTCTGGCAGGCCTGACGGCTGTCCTCGGTATGGTAATCTTCGCGGCAAGAAAGTTGCGTTCATCCAACCATTAATCAAAACGGCTCCCCCGTAAGAAGAACCGTTTTATATCACGCGGTTAAATAGGCTATATAAGAAAACAGCCCTGAAACCAGGGCTGTTTTTGTCAAAATACAGAGATTAACAGACGCTGGCAGCGATCTGCCCCCCAAAGTCAAGCAAGGCTTTGACCATTTCCTGCGAGCGTCCTTCAGCATATACACGGAGGACCGGTTCGGTGCCGGACGGGCGGATGAGAAGCCATGAATCGTCAGCCATGATGTATTTCACGCCATCCAGAGCGGCGACTTCTTTTACAGATTCTGTGCCAATTACTGCCGGGGCATCATTGACCAACTGGGTAACCATCTGGGCTTTAGCAACCGGGCGTTTTAAACGCAGGTCTGTCCGTTCATAGAAAGCTGGACCAACACGTTTCAATAGATCTTCGACCAGTTCGTACAGTGTGACACCGGATGCGGAAACGATCTCAAGAAGGAGCAAACCCATCAAGACGCCATCGCCTTCCGGGATATGCCCTTTAAAGGAAATACCGCCTGATTCTTCACCACCGATCAATACCTCTTCCTGCATCATAATGTCGGCGATATGGTTAAAACCAACCGGGGTTTCATGTACTTTCAATCCATACTGGTTGCAGAGACGGTCAATCATGCGGGTAGTTGAAACAGTCCGTACTACAGAACCGGACCATCCACGGGTTTTGTGCAGGTATTCCAGTGAAAGTGCCATGATCTTATGAGGATCGACAAAATTCCCGCGTTCATCCATCGCGCCGATGCGGTCGGCATCACCATCGGTAGCCAGGCCGAAATTTCCCAGGTGGGTGCCAATGGCTCCAGCCAGTGGGCCGAGGAAACGGGTGATTGGTTCAGGGTGAACGCCGCCGAATCCCGGATTCAATTCACCGCGGATTTCTGTTACTTCACATCCGGTGCCCTGTAATATCCCCTTGATCACACCGCGTCCGGCGCCATACATAGAATCGACCACAATCCGTTGGGGATTTTCGGCAATCTTGTCAAAATTGATTAATGTCCGCAAATGATCGTCATACGCCGGAATGGGATTAAATTTCTGGATCAAACCGGAACTGAGAGCCTTGTCCATGTCCATCAGGTTGGGGCCGCGGCTCAGGTTTTCATTATCATTCAAATAGACTTCCACCCGGCGGCACTGTTCCGGCAGGGCGGATCCGCCGTACGCGGATTTCAATTTAACACCATTGTATCGGGGTGCGTTGTGCGAAGCAGTGATCATCACACCGCCCATTGCGATCAGGTTTCGTACCGCATAAGAAACCGCCGGGGTTGGAACATCCGCCGTAGTGAGGTAGACCGTAAATCCGTTCGCGGCAAGAACCCGGGCGACTTCCGCCGCATACCGGTCGCTGAGAAAGCGGGTATCGAAACCGACAACCAGTTTCCTGGGATCAGGTGTGACATGGACAACCGTCCCGTTATTCCATGCGTCAGATGCTATGGCGTCAGCAATTGCCTGAGAGACCTGCCGCAGGTTCGTGTATGTAAAGGTGTCAGAAATAACGGCGCGCCAGCCGTCGGTTCCAAAGTGAATCGTCATGTAATCTTGCTCCTATAGTCAGATGTGTTATTGCCCTTCAACTTTGCTTGATGGTGAAGGCGCAGGGGTTGGTGTTTCTGTTGGTACAGCGGTAGCTGTGATCAAGGCTGATTCTATCACCCAGCCGTCAAATCCTTCATCACTTTTCACATGCAGCCAGGTTTTCCCATCCACCCTGGTTGCTTCCGGAAGGATCTCCAGTTGACTGCCATTCAGCAGGCTTTTAATCAGATCACCGGAATAACCGGGCGTTTTTCGGATAAATGCCCCGTTTCCGTATTCAGCCGACATCCAGGCTTTGATCGGTGTGGGTGTGGGTGTATACGTGATTGTGGCGGTACTGGTCGGTGCCGGGGTCGGGGTTTGGGTTATGGTGGGCGTTGGTGGTATCCGGGTGTTTGTCGGAGTGGACGTTGACGTTGGCACAGGGGTAAGTGTGGGTGCCTGGGTGGGTAAAGCCACCTGAAAATGGCGGGCGGTTTCCACCCCGCTGAAGGCAACCAATGCGCACATGGCAATCAGCGCGGCAGTTGTACCGATGGTATAGCCAAGGTTGATCATCGGGCGCAAGCCGGTAAGCGCCAGCACGATCACACCGATCAATGCCGATCCAGCCAGGTACACG
>CAYRHB010000206.1:0-2399 GCA_964424035.1 uncultured Leptolinea sp. | reverse complement strand
GGAAGCCTTATTTAGTGAATTATTATCTCTTCCTGGAAAAATCGGGCGGGACCTTGTAAGCCATGCGATCCTTTCGACGCCATCTTCGACAAAGGAAAAAGTAAATGTTCTGGCCAACCTTCTTTTTGGCCTTGATCTTTCAACCCAGATTGATTGGTTACAATCTTTTGCCTTACGGGGAGAATTATCGTTAAGCGAACAACTGGCGAAACTACTGATCGCTAATACAACCACCAATCTGTTAAACGGTTTTTTATCAACAGAACTCTCTACGCTTGATCTTCCTCAAGTTGCTGCCAAAGCTGTGAGATTGCAACACGCGGCGACTCTGTTTCAACTGGCCGGAAAGGAGATAGAAGCCGAACGCTACCTCAATTCAGCAGCAGAAACTCTGGCGTACCTGAATACCGGTATCCGCCTTCAACAATCATGTATTCAATCCACACTATCCAACGAACCCGGTAAATCTCCGGAACAGGCTGATAACGACATCAACGAGCATTCCGGATTACAGGGAGAATTACTTCTGGCAGCAGCTACCAATGGAAACAAAGGCCTGTCAAAAAACCTGCCCGGGAACTTTGGCCAAACATACCAGGCTTTACGTAACGCAGCCACTCTTGCTGCCTCCGGCGAGATAGAAAAAGCTCGCGAGCTGGCAAAACCGGCTATTGATGCATTTATTCGTTTTATCCAAAATTCCCGGTCTGATTACAGCCCGAAATTTCTTGTCAACTGGCAGCCGGAAGAATTCATTAATCTGTTGATGACATTGGATTACTTGAAAGAAGCTGGAATGGCGGCAGAATGGTTTCTCCGTTATCAGCCTACCAATGCAGGTTTGTTGGGTTTACTCGGTGATCTATTCAGCAAAAATGAGCAGCCTGAAATGGCAGCCAAATCATTATCACTTGCGGTCTCTTTAAACCCTGCCAACCCCAACAACCGGCGTTTACTTGCCCGACTTCATGAAACCAACGGCCGATATGACGACGCGGTGGAAGAGTGGAATCAGGTTATTAAGCTCTCCGAAGAACCACCGGTGGAAGACCGGATTCAAATGGCGAAAGCTGCCCTTCGTGCCGGTCAATATGCCAATACATATACCATCTGTAAAACATTGGCCGAGGAAGATCCATTCAATGGAGAAGCGGCTTGCTACCTTGGGCAGTCAGCTGCAATGCTCGGGAATATGGATGAAGCCGGAGAGCAATTACAGAAATCCACACTATTATCTCCCGATTTTGCAGATAGCTGGCTCGCTCTGGCACGTCACCAGAAAAAGAATGGTGATCTTCAAAAAGCATATGAAACACTGCGGTCTGCATCTTTTTCGTTGCCCGATTCATCTGAGATCAATCTTGAATTGGCATTGATGAGTATGGAAACCGGTCGTCCATCTGAAGCATTGCCTCATTTACGGCTGGCTGCCAGCCTTCAACCGGAGAATCTTGAAGTGGCAACCATGCTGGTCAATGCGCTGACTGTTCTCGGTCACAAAGAGGAAGCAATTGAATTCCTGTCCAAAATCCGGAAAAATTGGCCTGAGGACGTCAATCTTGCGCGTTCGCATGGTCTCTTATTGCAGGAAGCCGGTAAATTCAAGGATGCGGTGCAACCACTTAATGTTGTTTCCCGAAAAGACAGTGGAGATGAAGATGCCGGTGTAAATCTATGTCTGGCTTTACTGGAAACCACTCTTGATTCACTGGTTATTGATGGAAAGATCAAGCCGAATATCAATCTGGCTGAAACGGCACAGATTATCTCCACTCTCTTGACCCGGCGGCCTGAATCTATTCGTGGGCATTTGATCCTGGGTGCTTTGCAATATGCCATGGGCAATTTGGATGAAGCCTTTGATGAGTTTAAAGCTGCTGCTGAGTTTTCATCCAATAATAAAGATGATGCGCATTGGATAGCCCAGGGGGGACTGGGAAAAACCGCCCTGGCGTTGAATAGACCGGAAGTAGCCCTGGCAGTCCTCGATGAAGCAGCGTCTGAACAACCGCATAATCCTACTATTCAACGTTTGCTGGTTCCAACATATCTAAAGGCCAATCTTCCACAGGAAGCATTAATAACAGCGAAACATGCTCTTGAATTGGCACCCGAAGATGTTGACAATCTCGTCTGGTACGCGCAGACAATGTTGGAAACAGGAAACAAGGAAGAAGCGGTCAAATCCGTCCGTAAAGCATCCGATGGTATAAACGCTACATCTACCAGTCTCATAAACCTCGCAGCTTTGAGTATGGAATTGGAAGAGCACCCGGCAGCCCGGAAAGCTCTTTATGATCTCAGCACTCTGCCCAATGTGGGTAGCAATGATTTCGCGCAGGCTGCAGAAATCCAAATGCTGCTTGGAGACCTGTCATCAGCAAGTGATAATCTGACCC
>CAYRHB010000205.1:0-2450 GCA_964424035.1 uncultured Leptolinea sp. | reverse complement strand
CCCACCTCTGGAGACTTCTGACTTGAATTTACAGAAAAAACGTTGCGTAATCAAACCTGTCAAATTACTATTTATATAGCGATTAATTCCGTATTTCTGAGGGAAAGATGTTTTCCATACCTGAACATATCTTTTTGATGAGTTTCTATGAAAAGCGCAATGGATCGATCCAATTAAATAAATCACCATATCTCAGCTACGGCTTAATCGCCGGTAGCCTGATGGAATTGGTTCTTTCCAAAGTGGTTGTTGTCAATTCTTCTCGCAAGCTGATCATAATAAATCCAACTGTTGAAATTGAACCCATTCCAGAAAACCTTATTCGTCACATAATGTTTGAAAAAAGCAGTAAAAAAGTTGCATTCTGGATAGAAGCATTGGGGCGAAAAAGAAAAAGGGTGGAGGAAAATTTTCTCAATATGTTCCTGGCCAGGAATCTTTTAATTATGGAAGGGCAGGTTTGTCATTTTCATCCGGATCAATCTGCACCTCCGACTATCAAATTCTCATTAAAAGAGGAATTGCGGAACCAGATTCTGGGGAGTGGAGATATTGATCAAAGAAACCTTGCCATTTTAAAGATTATGAATTCAATTCATTTACTTGACCAGCTGTTTACTTCCGACGAAATTAAACCCATCCACCTCTTTATCGATCAAATCAAACGATCTGATTTTCAATTTGGTGATGATCTTCAGACGACAGAGAGTATTCTGGGAATTCTCGATGCTTTGAATCAGGTAATCAATGAATCCAGGGAATAAAGTCTAACAATCAACCAGAACAGATTCGATTTACTGAAATTTCCTAAATGTTTTATAAAGATTCCTGCCAGAAAAAGGGAAGTGGGTATTGAAATAGGGTGACTTTACATTTTCTCAATGGGAGCTTATTATTGCAGCCTACAATGCAAAAGGAGTTTCCATTGAGCCGATTAATAACCACAGAAAGTGGAACCCGGGAACGGACGCGTTTAAGTAAAGCTGTCGTGAAGGCTATTCGCATTCTGGCACAACAGGAAAAACCTGACAATGAAAGTCGTGATCTGGCCGCGTTCATCGCGCTGGCCTGTGAAGGGATGTATCGTTCCGTCGAAGCCAGTGTTGTTGCGTGGGAAAAACGGGATTACTGGGTCAAGGCAGACCGCTTTCGTATGGAATGGCAATGGTGCGACAGGGCGGCAACTGCGATGCGTCAGGCTGTTCTCTCGGATGACTGGGGAACCGTTGCTGCTACTTCAGGACTGATCGCCCAAAAATTGATGAAGGTTCAACTGGCACCCGGCGCGCGGGTGGGAACCCCGTGGGTGGGCGCATACAGGCAATTACTGGTTGATGAAAAGAAGAAATAAGCACAAAAAAGAACGGGATGTGGAAGATACCACATCCCGTTCAACTGTAAATCGATCCTGACTATTTCTTTTTCAGGATGATACGGGCATCGACCACTTTCAGTCCTTTGCCTTCTTCGTAAACAAGTACGGGATTGGCATCTGATTCACTGACCTCGTCTTCCAGGTCTGTGATCATGCGGGAGTACGTCTCTACTGTTTCAGCCAGAGCAACGCGGTCGCGTGGAGCTTCACCACGGGCGCCTTTGATAATGGCGGCGGCACGGATCTCTTCGAACATATCGGCTGCCTGGGCTTTATCAACCGGAGCCACGCGGAAGGTGACATCTTTCAGGACTTCTACGAAGATACCACCCAATCCGAACATCATGGTCGGACCAAATGTGGCATCATTGGTGGAACCAAGAATGACCTCGGTGCCCCAGGGAGCCATTTCCTGAATGGCGATACCATGAATGCGGGCATCCGCTTTATATGCTTTGGCGTTCTTAAGAATAGTGTTATAGGCTTCACGGCAGGCAGCTTCGTCTTTGATGTTGACCTTTACGCCGCCGGCATCAGATTTATGCAAAATATCAGGGGAGACGATCTTCATTACGACCGGGAAACCAACTTTCTTGGAAAGGGCAACAGCTTCTTCTTCGCTCTTTGCCAGTTCAGTTGCGGTTACCTGCAATCCATAAGCGCTGAACACCTGCTTGGCTTCGATCTCGGTCAGGGCATCACGTCCATCGGCGCGGGCGGCTGAGATGATCTGCATGGCGGTTTTGCGGGCTTTTTCATCAGATTTGAAGTCGGGTTCCTTGACAGTCTCGCGCATCAGGGCGTATTCACGCAGGGCAGCCATGGCGTTCACAGCCAGGTCCGGCGCGCCGTATGCAGGGATGCCGTTTTCCACCAGCCAGGCCATGGCGGCGGCTGATTTTTCACCACCAACATAGGAAACGGTGACCGGTTTATCTTTAATGCCGGATTCAACCACAGCCTGTTTGATGCCTTTGGCGATCTCCAGGGGGTTGGTCATGGCAGTTTCGCAATATAGAACGACCACACCATCAACCCACGGATGGGAGATGGCAAAGCGCACCGATTCGGCGTA
>CAYRHB010000204.1:0-2450 GCA_964424035.1 uncultured Leptolinea sp. | reverse complement strand
GGCTGAAGCACCTGCCCGTTCGAGAGCAGCCCGCTTTTCGAGTGGCCAAAGACTCAGATGCATGCAGCCTCGCTGAACTGCTGGCCGTCATCATTGGTGGTTCGACTCAAATCGAAACCGCTGAACGATTGCTGGCTCAGTTTGGCACGATCCAGAAGATTGCTCAGGCGCATGTGAACGAAATTGCCAAGGTGCAGGGTGTCAGTAACCTGACTGCCCTGCGACTCAAAGCTGCCCTGGCGTTAGGGCGCAAACTGCTCCAACCGGAGGACGAACGTCCTGTTATTCATTCACCCGGAGATGCAGCCCAGATTCTGATGCCGATGCTGGCCCACCGAGAGCAGGAATTCATGGTAGTGATGCCGCTCGACACCCGTAACCGAATGCTGGACGTGATTGAGATCTACCACGGCTCGCTCAATTCCTCGATGGTACGCGTCGGTGAGTTATTCAAACCGGCGCTGCAACGGAATGCGGCTGCGATCCTGATCGCTCACAATCACCCATCCACAGACCCAACCCCCAGTCCAGAAGATATCAGCGTGACCCGCGCCATTGTTCAGGCCGGCAAGCTATTGGATGTGTCCGTCCTGGACCACCTGGTCATTGGATTATCCCGCTGGGTATCCCTCAAGGAAAAAGGGTTGGGATTTTCATAATCCACAGGAGATAAAAATGGATCAACTACCCACACTACAACAACTGGAATACCTTGAATCAGGTTTCGAGGTTTCCAAAATCCTGGCGCATGCCGGGTTTTCAATGGAGAAACCGGCTTTCTCAATCACATTGGGACAAATCGCCGAAGAGATTGCTCACACCCTGTCTGACCACGGATTGCCTCCAGATCGATTGGAAGAAGACTTTTTAATCGACTTGGCGCAAAGAATCCAGAAGGTTCTTCAAAATGATGATGTGCTTTTCTGGCGCAATTCCGCCCGCGCTTATACCACGGATCAACCTACCCTCATGGCTTTCATGAGCTCGCCAAATGAGGAAGATGACGAAGGCTCCCTCACTGAGCAATACGAAAATGCAATTCGCTTGGGGGATGACGGGGCATATTGGCCGGATGGTGGTGCATCTGCCGATTTATTTGACGAATTCTAAACCAACTAAGACACGCAGGGAATGAAATCCTGCGTGTCTGACATAAAAACAAGGAGATCCAGTATGACATGCAAAGTGATTGTTCAAAAGGGTACATTTGCCGATAGCCTGGCGATTGTCGGGCGGGCGGTAGGATCACATTCTCATTTACCAATCCTATCGAATGTGCTGCTCAATAAGGATGAAGGGCAATTACGCCTTTCTGCTACTGACCTGACCATGGGCGTTACGCTTTGGATGGATGCCAATATGGACGGCGAGTTGGGAATAACCTTGCCTGCCAAGACGTTAACCGATGTGGTCAATTCTCTGATAGAACCAGAGATTGTCTTCTCGGTGAATGGAAAACCTGAAGCATCCCTGAAATGTGGTTCTTACAAAGGAGTTGTCAAAGGGGTAGAGGCATCCGAATTTCCAGCCATCCCAGTATTTGATTTTTCTGATGGCGTATCCCTGGAAGTAAACATTCTTAGAGAGATGATTCTAAAAACAGCGTTCGCTGCTTCGCTGGATGATAGCCGGCCGGTTTTGACCGGAGTGCTGCTGAATATTGACGGGAAATCGATTTCGATGGTGGCGACGGATGGTTTTCGCTTGGCAATCTGCAAAGCGGAATTACCGGTTGCTCTTAGTAAGAAACAGTTGAACATTCCCGCTTCAACCTTGAAAGAAGTGGTACGGATCCTGGGAGCTACAAAAGCGTCCCAGATCACCCTTTGTCTGCCCGCCGCGGGTAGCCAATTGGCGATGCGTTGCGAAAATGTCCAAATCGTTTCGCAGTTGATTGATGGGAAGTTCCCTGACTATCAGGCGATCCTACCCAAAGGATACAAAACCAGGACAGTGATTGGTGCTGTTGACTTGCTCAAAGCCTGTAAACAGGCTGGCATTATCGCCCGAGAGGGTAGTAATGTGGTGCGTTTTCACCTGAAACCTGGAATTGATCAAACGGGAAAGGTCCAACTACTATCGGAATCCGACGAAACCGGTGCGAGTGAAATCGAGCTAGATGCCACAGTTGAAGGCCAGGAATTGGAGATTGCTTTCAACGTGAAATTTCTGCAGGATGGCTTGGAAGCCATTTCTACCAGGAATGTGGTCATTGAAATCAACGCCCATAACACACCGGCCATCATTCGTTCAGCTGAAGAGGAGAGTTTTCTGTATGTACTGATGCCAATGCATATTGACGGGAAATAATAGACTGGGGGAGCACAAGCTCCCCCAGTAATGATGACGGGTAATCGGCGGGTGTGAGATTCCCGCCGACGGATCTTCTTAAAACTAGGATCCTAAATCACCCGCCATAATGCAACTGCCTTTACTGAATAGACTCGGCC
>CAYRHB010000203.1:0-2470 GCA_964424035.1 uncultured Leptolinea sp. | reverse complement strand
TTCAACCGGTAATTTCCGGTTGGAGTTTTTTCAATTAGTTCTTTTTTTAGCATATCAACCAATTTTGATCCAAAAACCTCTTCCAATTCAACACGAAAACGGCGTTTAAATTCCGCCGGATTTATTCCTTCCATTATTAGACGGAATCCCATGAACATCCGGGTTTCCATTTCAAACTCTTCTGATACCGGTTTTAAGAACACAGATCTATCACCAGACTGATTCGCACCTTCAACCTGCCTGATATAGCTGGTAATCCAATTCTCATTCTGCATCAATTGTCCCGGTCTGGATGGTTTCTCTTTCTCAGCGGGTAAAAATCCCACCGCGCCACAACCGAATCCCAGGTATGGCTGCAAACGCCAGTATTGCAGATTATGCCGGCAACGAAGGTCACGTTCCTTAACATCCCTGGCCCAGTTTGACAACTCATAATGATCGAACCGGTTTTCTTCCAATGTCCGGCAACTTAACTCGAATAGGTCCGCAGCGATATCATCATCCGGCGCAGGAATTTCACCCCTTTCAATCCGTTTCGCCAGTGGCGTATCATCGTCAATGATCAAGCTGTAAAGCGATAAATGTTCCGGTTCCAGATCGATAGCCATAGTCAATGATTCCTTCCAATGCTCGACTGTCTGCCGGGGTAGTCCATAGATCAAGTCCAGGCTGATGTTATCAAATCCGGCTTTTCTGGAGGTATAGACCGCATTTTCTACAGCGGCTGTCTCATGCCGCCGCTCAAGTAATTGCAATTCATCGGGTCGTGCGGATTGCATACCAAAACTGATCCGGTTGAAACCCATTTCCCTGTATCCGTTTAGAGAACGGGCATCTACAGTCCCTGGATTGGCTTCCAATGTGATCTCAGCGTCAGGTAGTACATCAAAATGCTCATATACTGTCTTGAACAATTCTTTGTACACGGCTGGCGGAATGAGTGAAGGAGTCCCGCCTCCAAAGAAAATTGTGTGGACAGATTCCCCAGATCCAAATAACCTGACCTGCTTTTCCAGGGAATTCAAATAGGCTGGAATATGCGGTTCAAAACCCGCGAAAGTGACGAAATCACAATAGCCACAGCGGGTTTTGCAAAATGGAATATGAAAATAAAGACTGGTTGGCATCCTGCCTATTGTAACAAGTCAATGCAGTGGAGTTAATGGTGGAAATATCGATTAAAATGCCTATGGTATAATCCGATTTTCTAGAAAATATCCCAGGGTACTATTGCGTATGACTCCTCAATCAACACCTACTTCGCGCATTTGTCCAACCTGTGGTTCCAAAATTGGCGAGAATGCCACTCGTTGTCAGGTATGCGGCCGGAATCTGGTTCTTACTGACACGAAATCAGCAAACAGGCCGATCCAGGGCTCACGGTTGCCGGAAATCCGGCTTTCCCTCCCGCTGGCAATTGGAGTAATTGTTCTTTTGCTGGCGTTGGGTGCCGGTGTGATCTATTCCATATTAAGCGGAACCGGCCGTGTAACCCAACCAACAGTAACCCCTACCGTCACCCTTACGGCTACGGCTACGGTTACCCCCTTGCCCAGCGAAACTCCGACTCCTTTGCCAACCTTCACGCCCCTGCCGCCGGTTGAATACGTGGTCAAATCTGGTGACACCTGCCTCAGCATTGCTTATGCCTTTGGCCTGACAACGTCATCCGGCATCATTTCCCTAAATAATCTTGCGGCGGATTGCAGTTCTCTTTCCATTGGCCAGAAATTGATGGTTCCTCAGCCAACACCAACCGCATCCCCGTTACCGACATCAACCTTGAGTGAAGCGGATGCCACGGAACAAGCCTGTGAAAAAGCCAGTTATACGGTTGGCGAAAATGACACCCTGAGTGGCATTGCCAATGCATATCGCGTCAGCATGGACTCAATCAAGATTTTCAATGGACTTACCGGTGATACGGTTTATCAGGGACAGGTTCTCAGCATTCCTCTTTGTGAGCGCCTGCCAACTGCCGGACCCACACCGACGCCCACGGCGCCGCCTCCCTATGGCGCGACCAATCTTCTGCTTCCTGCAGATGGCACATCCTTTACCATCCAGAACGAGACGGTCACATTACAGTGGGCATCGATTGGCGAATTACGATCGAACGAATCCTACATGGTTACCATAGTCGATGTAACGGATGGAGCCAATCGCAAACTGGTTGATTATTCAACAGATACCAAATACATCGTCCCTGTAACTTTTCGCCCGGCTGGTAACACACCTCACGTAATTCGCTGGTCAATCACCGTTGCCCGTCAAACCGGCACAACTAGCGACGGAAATCCAATCTGGGAACCGGCTGGAACTACCAGCTACGAAAGAGTATTCACGTGGTGGGGTGGCGCACCTGAAGCTACTCCAGTTCCAGCACAATAGGCTATAAATTTCTCAAACGATAATAAAAGAGGCTGACCCAAAAGTTGTAGTGCACCCCAAAAGTCAGCCTCTTTACACA
>CAYRHB010000202.1:0-2498 GCA_964424035.1 uncultured Leptolinea sp. | reverse complement strand
CTTAATAGGACATTTTAACTTTGCCAGTTTAGGACTCTACTACTTTGCCCCTACATGGATAAATAATGTATTGACTCTATGCGAATATTGTTGTAAACTATTGCGAAATAATTTCCCCCTCGGAAAAAAACAACCCCAAATGTCCATAATTTCCGCTTTGTTTATTCTCGTTCTTATTTCGGCTCTCATTATTATTGAGAGCCAAATTCCAGTTCGGGCGAACGAAGCGAGGGATTAGAAGACAAAATCCCAACCTAAGTAGGTAAAGAAGCACACTGACCGCCCGGACTAGACCGGGCGGTTTTCTTTATCCGCTGGAGAAATCATGCGCTCAGACAGTATCAAATCAGGAATTGAACACGCTCCACATCGCTCCCTTCTTCGGGCTACCGGCGTAAAAGACGCCGACATGTCCAAGCCCTTTATCGCCGTTGTCAATTCTTATGTGGATGTTGTACCCGGGCATGTCCATCTGCAGGAGTTCGGCAAGTTGGTCAAAGAGGCCATCCGTGCCGCGGGGGGTGTCCCGTTTGAATTCAACACCATCGCCGTTGACGATGGGATCGCCATGGGACACGCCGGGATGAAATTCTCCCTGCCGTCGCGCGAATTGATCGCCGACTGTGTGGAAACCATGATGGAAGCCCACCGTTTCGACGGTATGGTCTGTATCCCGAATTGCGACAAGGTCGTTCCGGGAATGCTTATGGCAGCGATGCGTTTGGACATCCCTGCCATTTTTGTTTCCGGGGGCCCAATGGCGGCCGGCCGCACTCCCGATGGTGAGGCGATTGATCTGATCTCCGTTTTTGAAGGACTGGGTGCATATCAGAGTGGAAAGATCGACGCCGAGCGATTGAAAATGTTGGAGCAGAATGCCTGTCCTTCCTGCGGATCCTGTTCGGGAATGTTCACAGCCAATAGCATGAACTGCCTCATGGAAGCATTGGGAATGGCATTACCTTTCAACGGCTCCGCATTGGCCAAAACGCCTGAACGAGATGCATTGGCCAAACGCGCCGGAGCGCTCATCCTGGAGCTGGTGGAAAAACAGATCACACCCCGACAGATCGCCACCATGGACGCGTTTGATGACGCCTTCGCCCTGGATATGGCCATGGGTGGTTCCACCAATACAGTGCTGCACGGCCTCGCAGTTGCCCACGAAGCTGGTTTTGATTATCCCCTCTCCCGTCTGAATGAAATATCCGCGAAAGTTCCCCACCTGTGCAAGGTCAGTCCTGCCGGCAAGTGGCATATGGAAGATGTTCACCGCGCTGGTGGAATTCCCGCCATCCTGAATGAAGTTCAGCGCGTTTCCGGATCTCTGCATCTTGACCGGATCACGGTCACCGGTGGGAATCTACGCGAAGCCGTGGAAGCCGCCTCGATCAAGGATGACGATGTTATCCGGCGGGCGGAAAATGCCCATTCCGCCAGCGGTGGATTGGTCCTTCTTTTCGGCAATCTCGCACCCAATGGGTCGGTTGTCAAGGCAGGTGGTGTAGCGCCGTCCATGCGCAAATTCACCGGATCAGCCCGCATCTATGAATCCCAGGAAGAGGCTCTTACCGGGATCATGGCAGGCGAGGTCAAAGGTGGCGAGGTTGTCGTGATCCGGTATGAAGGTCCAAGCGGTGGACCTGGTATGCAGGAAATGCTCAGCCCAACCAGCGCCATCATGGGTATGGGACTGGGTGAGAAAGTTGCGCTGATAACAGACGGTCGTTTCTCGGGAGGGACCCGCGGCGCGTGTATTGGCCATATTTCTCCCGAAGCGGCAGCCCGCGGTCCCATAGCTGCGTTGCGTGAAGGTGACCTGATCGATATTGACCTGGAAGCCCGCACTCTGAATGTGCAATTATCCGATGAAGATATCCGGCAGCGGTTGGTCGCCCTGCCTCCCTTTGAACCGCGTACTCAGAGCAAGTGGTTGCGCCGGTATGCCCGTTTTGTACAAAGCGCTGACAAAGGCGCCGTTTTGGAATTTTGATTTTTTAGAAATAAGGAGAGAGACACATGAAACTGACAGGTGCGCAAATATTCTGGGAATGTCTGCAACGCGAAGGGGTCGATGTGATTTTTGGATACCCCGGCGGCGCCAGCCTTCCCATTTATGATGCTTTAACCGATTACAACATCCACCATGTCCTTGTGCGCCATGAGCAGGGAGCCGCCCATATGGCTGACGGGTACGCCCGGGCGAGTGGAAAAGTCGGCGTGGCTCTCGCCACATCCGGGCCGGGTGCCACAAACCTGGTGACCGGTATTGCCACGGCCATGATGGACTCGATCCCGGTGGTTTTCATTACAGCCCAGGTGCATAGCAAATTAATCGGATATGACGCATTCCAGGAAACGGATGTAACCGGCATTACCCTGCCGATCACCAAACACAATTACCTCGTGACCGATGTAAAAGATCTGGCTCACACGCTGCATGAAGCCTTCTATATCGCACGTTCCGGTCGACCAGGCCCGGTTCTGGTGGATATCAC
>CAYRHB010000201.1:0-2631 GCA_964424035.1 uncultured Leptolinea sp. | reverse complement strand
GTGCAGTGGTCATCGCTGCCGCTCCAGTAGAAGACGGTGGCGCTGGCGTCCACCCCGCTGCTGTCAGTCTTCATCCCACCTGTCCTTTATCATCATTTCCGTATTTTCGCCCCCGGTTTTATTCCCTCCACAGTCATAGATAATCGCGTTCCCACGGACGATTACCCGTGTACAACTAATTGTATACTTTTCCAGTCTCATACCGGTCTCAAAATCAGGAAAATGGATTTTCCTGTCCAAATTCCTGTCGAATTTCAAAATTTCATTGAACAAATTCGCAAAATTGCTATAAAATTGGGTATCTGCATGCAGGCTGTTCAATAATTCAATGACCTATCAATTTGGCGATCTTGTTCTGGATAAATACCGGGTGGAAGTCATCCTGGGGCAGGGAGCCTATGGGGATGTGTTTCGCGTCTCGCACCAGGAGATGGACACAACCAGGGTTATTCGAGTATTTAACCGGTTTCAACATAACCGCTCCCGGGTCAGCTTTGAAAAGGTGCGGCTGCGTTTTAAAATGGAAACCGAGCTCAGCGCCAGTTTGAACTCACCCAAAGCCAATCCGCATCTACTGCAGGTCTATGACCTTAATGAAGCTAAAGATGAACTGGTACTCGAAATGGATTACGCTCCGGGGGGAAATCTTCTCGACCGGGTTTCAGAATACAAATCCAAGGGCATCCCGTTTCCCCGGGATAAAGCCCTACGTGTGGCATATGAGGCCGCCTCGGGATTAAGCGCCCTCCATCTTCTGGATATTGTGCACGGCAACATAAAACCAACCAATATCCTGTTCAACCAGAGGCACACCGCCTGCCTGTGTGATCTCGGTTTGAGCCAGATACCGGCCAGTCTTTTTTCCACATCTCCGGTTGACATCCCCGTAGTCCACCCGGAAGCACATGTGTACATGAGCCCCGAACAACTACTCTCCGTTGACCGGATAAAGCCCACCTCGGATATCTATTCACTGGGTATGGTGCTCTTTGAAATTCTGACGGGCAGGACCCTGATCTCTGCCGGTCCCCGTACGCGGTTGAGCGATTTCATTCCCGGTATCCGTCCGTCACTGGATGATCTGATGCTGCGGATGCTTTCAGAGCAACCGGGCAACCGCATTCCCAATGCCCGTACTCTCGCGCTTGAGCTGGTTAAAGAACTGGACGCCGAAGAAATGGCGCAGATGGAAATTCAGGCCAAAAGACGGCGCGAACTGGACGAGTGGGAGAGGCTTAAAAAAGAAGAACTGACCCGGCATAAGAGCCATGAGAACACGCAGCCGATCATCAAAGAGAGGCGAAAACTGGATCTGGCCGCGCGCAATGCCGCGATTCCCCAACCGGAAACGGAAATGCCAATCCCTGCCGCGCAACCGGTTCTTGAAGAACCGGTACCCCCGCAACCTGAAATGGTGGGAGAACCGTTGCGGATCATGGACAACCGGAAAAAACTGTTGAAATTCGGCATTCCGGCTGCCATCGTGCTGGCAGTCGCTGTCGGGATTTTTACATTTTCCAACTTTGCAAAGAACCCCCCTGAAACCAGCGCCCAGATCATCACCGGTCAGCCGGCTGTTCCCGATACACCCAACCCCACGGGTATTCCGGTTGCCGGAAATGATGAACCGGTTGAGACGGCGGTTCAACCGTCATTGGACGTGACCGGTGAGTCTCCCATTCTGTTGAATACCCTGCCTGAACCGACACAACCGCCGCTAAATCCGGCGACAATCCCCCCGATGGACCCTGAGGTCATGCTGAATCCCGGTTTCGAGGACGATACCTCCTGGACAATAAAAATCGGTGATGATCACATCATCGGCAACTATTCCGATAAATGGGCCAGTGAAGGAAAACAAAGCTACCGGTTCCAGTTGTTCGGCAATTCCGTCTATGAATACTGCCTGATCCCCGGGATGCGTACAAGCGTCAATCAGACCGTCGACCTGACCGACGTGGATGAAATTTTCTTTGATATGAAATTTCAACCACCCGCCATCACCGAAGGTTTTCACGGCGATGTGATTAATACCAGCGCCATCGTGTTCATTGACGGGGAACTGGTCTTTGAGTCAACGGATGACATGCCGGAAGCCAGACTGGATCAACGCATATCACTGCATGATAATTACCCTGGTAAACATGACCTGAAATTCGGGCTGATGGTAAAGTCCAGGTTCTGCGTTAAAGGAAACTCAGAGGAAGAAAGCCTGATGCGGTACTTCGATAACATCCGATTCAGGTATAATTAGAAACAGGTTATCTTCAGGGTGGATAGTTTAAGTTCACGCTCCAATACATAAATAACCACTTGCATCAGGGAGAGTTTGCGTGGAGTTTTCTGAATCTGAGTTGAATGCCATTCTTCAAAGACCCGGACCCATTGATCTCAGAAACAGAGACCTCTCCGGTGCCAACCTCAAGAAATACAACCTTGCACGGGCTGACCTGAGGGGTGCAAACCTGGAAGATGCCTGCCTTAAACAGGCAGACCTTCGGGGTTCTGATCTGGAAGGCGCGTGTTTTGAGAATGCCGTTCTCTCGGGAGCCTATTTACAGGGATCCAACATCTGGGGTGTTGACTGGACCAATGCTTTTTTCCATCGGACCAATTTGCGCCAGGCTCCAT
>CAYRHB010000200.1:0-2648 GCA_964424035.1 uncultured Leptolinea sp. | reverse complement strand
CAAATGCCTGGATACCCAGACGGTGAAGCGTGGGGGCACGATTTACCAGTACCGGGCGATCCTTGATGACCTCTTCCAGTACTTCCCAAACCTCGGGACGGTTGCGTTCAATGAACCGGCGCGCGCCTTTCACGTTGGCTGCGTAATTGTGTTTCACCAGTCTGGCAATAACAAACGGGCGATACAGTTCGAGTGCCATGGTCTTCGGAAGACCGCACTGGTAGAGTTTCAGGCTTGGTCCAACAACAATAACAGAACGACCGGAATAGTCAACGCGTTTACCCAGCAGATTGCGGCGGAAACGGCCTTTCTTGCCTTTAAGCATGTCGCTCAGAGATTTCAGCTCCCGGCGGCCGCGGCGTGAAAGTGCTTTTCCGCGCTGTGAGTTGTCAATAAGGGAATCAACAGCTTCTTGCAGCATGCGCTTCTCATTGCGGACAATAACATCCGGCGCACCGAGTTCCAGCAACCGTTTCAGGCGGTTGTTGCGGTTGATCACCCTTCGGTACAGGTCATTCAGGTCTGAGGTCGCGAAACGTCCACCATCCAGTTGGACCATGGGACGCAGATCGGGGGGAATGACCGGTAGAACTGTAAGGATCATCCATTCAGGACGGTTTCCGGACCGTTTGAAATCCTCCACGACTTTCAGGCGGGAAGTAGCTTTTTTACGTTTCTGTTTGGATTTGGATGTCCGTACCTCATGCCACAGATCTTCAGCCAGTTTATCCAGGTCGAGACGTTTCAGAATATCGTAGAAAGCCTCGGCACCCATATCCGCTTTGAAAACCTGGCCCCAGCGCTGCTTGAGTTCACGGTATCGCTGTTCACTCAGGAATGTGAACGGACGCAGTTCCTGCAGTTCATCACGCAGATGTGAATTCTGATCAGCCGTCTCAGTGGATTGGTCATCCAACTGGTTGCGCAGATTCTCCATGTTTAGGTCAGCTTCAGCCTTCACCTTATCCAGATCGAGTTTCAAAGCATCAATATCACGCTGTAGCTGCTCGCGGAATTCAGAGTCAATTTCATCCAGGCGTTCTTTGACAGCTTTTTGAACAGCCGAAATACTCTGGGCTGTAATGACATCACCCTTGTCAGCAATCTTCACATTGGTAGCAGTGAAAACGATCTTCCCTTTAGCAGGGTTTCCAAGGTTTTCCTGCAGTTCCTGCTCCAACCGCTGTCCTTCCTGGATGATCGGTTCAAGACGGGTTGCGATCTGTTCATCCGCGCGGCTTTCCAGGTCAGATTTCTGCTGGTTTATTTCGCCCATTTTCCGGTCACGAGCCTGTTTTACCTCAATGATCTTGGCATTGATCTCCTGGGCTTGTTCACGCTCGGAAATGCTGATCTCATCCTCAAGCCGTTTTAAAGCTTTCTGACGGGCTTCTTCATCAACATAGGTAACAATATACTGGGCAAAATATAAAACACGATCAAGGTTCCTGCGGGAAATATCGAGCAGGAGACCCAGATAGGATGGAATTCTTCGGGTGTACCAGATATGAGCCACAGGTGTTGCGAGTTCAATGTGCCCCATCCGTTCACGGCGAACAGAAGAACGGGTTACTTCAACTCCACGTTTATCGCAGACAATTCCTTTATAGCGCGGATTTTTATACTTTCCGCAGTAGCACTGCCAGTCACGTGTCGGTCCAAAAATTGCTTCACAAAACAATCCGTCCTTCTCCGGACGGAGGCGCCGGTAATTGATCGTCTCCGGTTTAAGCACTTCACCATACGACCAACTTCGAATGGTCTCAGGGGAAGCAAGGCTGATTCGCAGCGCCGTTAATCCCTTGGTTTCCACTAATCTACCTCCTCGTGAATCTGGGTTCTGGCATAAATGTAAAGGTGTTGGCAAATGATTTCGCTGACACCCGGTAGCAAGCAATAGCAATTCTAGAGAATGCAATCAATTATTATAACAAAGATTTTCAATAATACAAGATTCAAGTGATATTAAATTGGAATTTCAATGCGGAAAGTACTGCCTTTTCCCAGTTGGCTTTCCACTGTAATTTCTCCCCTGTGCAGTTCTATGATGGATTTTACAATGGACAATCCAAGCTTTGAAGCTCGTTGCCCTGTTTCACGCATGGCTCCCCGGGTATTCTTGTTGAATAAACCGGGAAGGTCGATCGGGGATATTCCAATCCCTGTATCCTGAATCCCAATCACACAGGTATCAGGTAGCGTTTCCACCCAGACATTGACCTTTCCATCGATTCCTGTGAATTTAATGGCATTTTCAACAATATTGAAAACAGCCTGATGGAGTAATTCGAAATCGGCGTCAATAACTGGTGAGATATCAGGATCGGTTGTATTGGCAAGTTTGATCTTCTTTTGAATTGCCTGTGGAGCAAACTCATCTACGATCTGAGCAATCAGATTACCGACATCGACTTTTTCAAGTTTCAATCGCGTTCCGGCTTCAATCCGTCCCAGATCCAGAATGTTGTTCACCATGCGATTCATGGTTTCCAGCCCGTTGGTGATCTTCTGAAGGTATGATTGTTGTTGATCGTTTATTTCGCCCACCATCTGGATCATGGTGGCATAACCGCTGATCATCGTCAAAGGTTGACGTAGGTCATGGCTGACAGTCTCAACGAATTCCCCCTTGCGGGACAACAGTTCGG
>CAYRHB010000199.1:0-2830 GCA_964424035.1 uncultured Leptolinea sp. | reverse complement strand
AGAAAATTCCAACGGCAATAAATCATTTCCTTTCATATGGGCTGTCATCGGCGTGCTTGTGATCCTGGCAGCGATTTTCGCGTTTGTGTTGCCCAAAACCAGCGCACCCGCCCCCACCGCGACCGCCACATTGGAGGAAGCAACTGCGACAGCCGCACCAACATCAACTCCCACACAAACCGAGGTTCCACCAACCCCAACGGAAGAACCTACTTCAACTCCCACAGAAACACCCCTTCCCAGCCCGACCCCCATCCCTCCGTTAGCCATGACAGACGATGGTTTCTCTGCCTGGTGTTATCCTGATGGTCAGGTCACTGCTCCGCCTTCCGGAGAAGGTATTTCCATTCCCCCCGAGGGAACCAACCTTTCAACAATTGTTGACGGCGTCCCTGAAGTCCCCATTCCCAATTATTCCTGCAATTATGTCTTTGAGTTCAATCAGAAAGCGCCTGAAGGATTGAAACTTGAGATCTATGACTGGTTGAACAAGGATCCTGTATTCAACTTTACGTTAACTCCCGCTACAGATAACGAAAACGCAGCCGTACTCTATACCACTAATGCCTACCTGAGCAAACGTATGTTCTGGGAATATACGTACACATTTGTTGTGAAAGATGCGGATGGCAATATTCTCTGGAACAACAATGTCCGCTTGAACGTACCCTGGCGGCCGGAAATCTGCCTGGCCGGGGTATTGCCCAAGGCCACTACGCTGCGCTGCCCGCTGCGCCAGGATTCACATCCATGGGATCCATGGTACGGGAAAACCCCGGTTCCCAATGATGATGATAATCCTATCCCGTAGGATCCGTTCTTATGGAACGTCACAAGTGCCGGCCAACTGACCGGCACTTGTTATTTCACCGGAGTGTTTTTTGATAAAAACCTTCTTACAGGCGGGATACGCATGGCCAGCAATACAAAGACAATACCCAGGTAAACGGTCGGCCAGAAGATGTTTCCGCGCAGAGAAAACAGGTCACCCTTTAACGCCCAGGCGAAATGTAATCCGGCCAACGGCGCAGCCAGGTAAACCAGCCGGTGCAACCGTTTCCAGTTCTTCCCCAATTTGGCTTTGGATGGTTTATTGGATGTAACAGCCATCGCCAGCAATATGAGAAAAACAACCAGACCGGCAATGATATACGGTTTGCCGGCAGCATCCACCGCAATCCGGGCTATATCCAATCCGTAATCCAGGGCTGCAAAAATCACCAGATGTCCGGCTGCATAGTAGAAAGCAGCCAACCCGAATATCTTCCGCAATGCTGAGAACACAGGCCATCCGGTGATCAATTTTACCGGTGTGCAGGCCAGCGACAACCCAAGGAGAATAATGGCTGTGATCCCCGTCCTCTGTATCGCCGCCTGGATCGGGTTGGCGGTCAGATCATTCGTAACGGCTGCCAGAACCAGTCCAAGTGCCGGCAGCCAGAGAAGTATTTTTATAATCCTCTTGATCCATTGATCTCTTACTGAAAGTGGCGCCCTGGCAGACATGCATGCTCCTTAGAAAAACTGGTTCAAATCCATACCCGTATATAATCCGGATACAGCATTAGCATAACCATTGAACATTAACGTCTCGCGGCGTTTGAACTCTCCTATGCGGCGTTCTGTTTCCTGTGACCAGCGGGGATGGGGTTTTTGCGGATTGACATTTGAATAAAACCCGTATTCGTTCGGGGCAACAGAAGACCACAATGTTGATGGCTGTTCAGCCGTTAACTCGATCCGGATAATGCTTTTTATGCTTTTAAATCCATATTTCCAGGGGACAACCAGCCGCAAGGGAGCACCATTCTGGTTCGGAAGTTCTTTCCCATACAAGCCGGTGGAAAGCAGGGTCAGATCGTGCATGGCTTCATCCAACCGCAGACCTTCGGTATAAGGCCAGGGAAAAGAAGGATTCTGCAAACCGGGCATGGTCTCAGGCTGTGTCGCGGAAACAAAACGTACATACGCGGCTTCACCTTTGGGTTCCACTTCCTTCAATATTTCGGCCAGAGGGAAACCGAGCCATGGGATCACCATTGACCACCCTTCTACACATCGCATGCGGTAAATCCTCTCCTCCCTGGGATACCGGGTCAGGATATCTTCGATGGCGTAGGTCCGGGGTTTGTTTACCAGGCCGTCAACAACAACTTCCCAGGGGCTGACAGACATCTTCGGTGCCAACCGGGCAACATCTTCCTTTCCCAACGAAAATTCATAGAAATTGTTGTATCCGGTAATCGCCTCATACGTGGACGCAGAATCTCCCAGTTCGTCGGATAGCGACTTTTCGGGAGTAGATTGGATTTGCTTTTCTTCCGTTGCCTGAACCCCGCAGGCTGCCAGGGCAGCCGCCCCCAGCGTGATGGCTCCCATTTTTAGGAACGAACGCCGATTTTTATAAACACTCTCAGGTGTGATTTCAGATGATTGTATACCCGGGTCAAACCATTTCTTTTTCATTTGGTCCTGCCATTGTGAACATACCGGTAGATTTTTAAAACACTTATTCTCTAGTTTATTATGACAATCTCACTCCCCGGTTTCCATTGGTTGTAAAGCCTTATATCTGTCATGAAAATACCCGGCGTTCATCACACTCTCCGCACTGTAAAACAGTGACGTATTTCATCTTGAAATCAATTCGGGCATTTGCTATTCTTGGATAGTAAGAAACCTCTGCAGGAGGAACGATTGAAGATCGGATTCTCCATAAACGTTTCGAAAAGCGGGTTCCCTCCGAGGAACCCGTGTAATTTTTAATCCATAGTATCAAGGAGATTGCCCATGACTGTGAACCCGAATCCTTTTGAAATGGCTCAGCAGC
>CAYRHB010000198.1:0-2877 GCA_964424035.1 uncultured Leptolinea sp. | reverse complement strand
TGTGTCGGGAAGAAAACGTTAATTTCAATCGTAAGGAGAAGGCCGGAGAAAGCAGCAATAACTCCCATCAACGTGAATAATTGAATTTTTGTGAGCTCCACATCAATCCCCATGACCCGGGCAACATTCGGGTTGTCCCCGATAAACATGATCGCTTCCCCAAATCTGTGGCGGTTCAATATAAACCAGAGGAATATTGCAAGACCAAGCGACCATAAAGCCTGTGCTGGAACGATGTTAAACAACCGTCCGGTAAAGATTCCATGAATGGCAGTATCTTCCACTTTACCGATATCCAGTTGTAATCCTCCAGCCAGTAAAATCGTCATCCCGTACCAGAAAAATTGCGATGCCAGAGTGGCCATGATGGAAGGAACACCAATCCGGGCAATCAAGAACCCGTTTATATATCCAACCAATGCGCCTGAACCCAATCCAAGAAGAAAACCGACCCAGGGCGACAACGGTGAGTCCCAATTCTTGAAAAACCAGGAGAAAACAAAACCGGACAATGCAACGATCGCTGGGAAACTGAGATCCATTTCACCGGCTGTAATGACCAGAGTTAATCCCAATGCCAGAACCAGCTGCGGCGGAACCGTTTGAAGAAAGGACATATAGATTAAATAGTGTGTAAAAACATCCGGAGCTGTTATCAGGAAGACAACTACAAGGAGCAGCAGGACTCCCATTACAGGCAAGCCTTCAATCCGTGCTAGGAATCGTACAAATGCGCTTGTTTGTTTCATGGCTATTCCTTGTCTTTCAGTCCATGCGCATAACCCAGGAGGAAATCGTCAAGCTCGTTCAGAGAAATATCCTTCTTATGTATGCTGGCCACTATTTCACCACGGTCAATAATGATGAATCTGTCTGAGATCTCATAGACATCCTGCATATCATGTGAAATATAGATACAGGCTTTTCCACCTTCCTTGATCTTATGAACAAAATTCAATACTTTTCTCACTTCCTTCAAGGAAAGGGCAACGGTTGGCTCATCAAGAATGATCAACTCCGCATCAAAATACATGGCCCTTCCAATAGCCACGCCCTGGCGTTCTCCACCAGAAAGCTTGCTCACTTTCGAATCCACTGTGATACCTTTGCCTCTGAATCCGATCATATTGATCATGATCTCATTCGCGATTTCTTTTTCTTTGTTTACGTTGATAAAACCCAGAGGGTAGGTTATCTCACGGCCGATGAAGAAATTCCTCCACAATACCTGCTTTTCCCCCAATGATTTGTCTTGATAAACCGTTTCTATTCCAAATTCATGAGCCCGCCGGACATTGTATTTTCGAAAATCGACTTTATTCCCGGCAATATACATTTCTCCATTTGTAGCTGGAAAAACACCTGTCAAAATCTTTACCAGGGTAGATTTACCGGCACCGTTATCCCCTATTAATCCAACGATCTCATTTTTGCCAACTTGAAAATTGACATCCTTGAGGGCACAGACCTGCCCGAAATATTTGTCAATATTCACCAACTGTACAGCAGAATGCGGTACAGAATCGCCCGTCATATCTCCTCCTCTAATTGCGCAGGTTCTAAACAATTTCATCATAGAACCGTGGTTTTACAGAGGCAACACATGGCATGCATGATTGGTGCATTAATAACGCATGATCAGTGCATGGTTGTGCATCAGTTGTGCAGATATTCCTTATTGATCGGTCAAATCAGGAAAACATTTTCCGATAAATAAATTTGATCCAATCTGTATTCATTTATTTGAGAATTGCGTTTAAAACCACCCTGGCATGTAAACATTTATAACTGGCAGGGATTCTCCCTTTTAAGAGAATACCTGCCAGTTATGATGACTATTCTGCTTTCGCCCATCCCAAGCTTATACGGCCTCTTTCAGATTCTATCCCCAGTATTTCAATATTGATGATATCGCCAACTTTTAGCACGGTACCAAATGGAATTTGTGATTTATGTAATAATCCATCCTGTTTCACACCAATATCCACAAATGCTCCAAAGTCAACGACATTGCGGACTGTACCCATCAATGTCATTCCAGTTAATAGATCTTCCATTTTTAATACATCTGTTCGAAGGATTGGCGCAGGGGCGTCTGCTCGAGGATCCCGTCCCGGCCGAACCAGTTGCTCAAGAATATCCTGCAGGGTGGGAATACCACAGCCCAGTTCGTTTGCCAGCTTCTCAACTGGAGTTGAGGCAATCAGAGCATCCAATACGGTTTTCCGTTCTTCCAATGAAGAAGAGGTTGCCAATCCGGCTCGCTTTAGCACAGCTTCGGCAATCGGATATGATTCCGGATGGATTGATGAACTGTCAAGCGGATTTTCTCCTTCGCGGATACGAAGGAAACCGGCGGATTGTTCGAAAGTTTTCGGTCCCAGCCCTGATACGTTGTGGAACTCTTCACGCGATTTAAAAGCCCCATTGCCGTCGCGATACACAACAATACTGGAAGCCAGCTTGGGGCCTACTCCAGCCACATGGGTGAGAAGGGCAGCTGAAGCTGTGTTCACATCCACTCCAACGTTGTTTACGACCGATTCCACAACCCCATCCAAAGAATGACTCAAAGCGGTCTGATCTACGTCGTGTTGATACAAACCTACACCAATTGATTTCGGATCGATCTTGACCAATTCAGCCAATGGATCCTGGGCGCGTCTGGCAATGGATACGGCTCCCCGGATGGAAACATCCAGATCAGGGAATTCCTGGCGGGCAATGGGTGACGCAGAATAAACTGAAGCGCCGGCTTCATTAACGATCAGGTATTTCACATTCGGAGTACCGCGGGTCAGGTCAGCAACCAACCGCTCGGTTTCCCTTGAGGCTGTCCCATTTCCAATCGTTATCAAGGTGACATGATGCCGGTTG
>CAYRHB010000197.1:0-2997 GCA_964424035.1 uncultured Leptolinea sp. | reverse complement strand
TACTCTCATTGTCATATATCCAGAAATGGTCTACTCCGAGAAGGATATGGTAATCCAGCCATTCCTGTAAATAACTATTTTCGTCCTTAACTATGAGACAAATGGACACATTCATATTAAATCTAGGTACTACCTGATTTTTTATTCAGTTTGGAGAGTGGGGTTTTATGGGTTAGATCTTCGTAAAATGTTTTTTCCCATTGATGTGCAATTAAAGGCCAATCGAAATACCTTACCACTGAGAGGTTATGCAGGGCAAGCCGTTCATATTCAGAGTCATCCGTAAGAACTTTTATCAGGGCTTTTGTCCAAACAGGCAGCCAATCTCCACCAGGGGCAACCAGTGGATTTTGCCATGCGGTCTCAACCAGAGCCCCCAGGCTGGTGCTGACAACGGCACATCCGGAAGCCATTGCCTCCATGGCTGCAATGCAGGATGTTTCGGGAAAAATGCAAGGATACGCCAGTGCCCGGCATTTTTGCGCTGTCTCACGAAGTTCTGCCTGACCAACAGATCCCCTGTAGTGAATTCCGGGAAGATTTCGGGCGAGTGCGTACATTTGTTTATACTCATCCGGATCTTCAGATTTGTACACTTTCATGGATGTAAAAAGGTGCAACTGGGCTTGAGGAATAGCTTTATGAACCTCAGGCCAGGCTTTTAATAACAGAGCTAAGCCGCGGAATGGCGTGGAAGAGTAATAACACCAGGGCTTACGGCTCCGTAAAGTAGAAGTATTTACCTCGAATTTTCCCAAAGGGATCCCATTGGTTGTGGGAATAATTTTCTCTACTTTAAGGTTCAGGAATTTAATCCAGCGAACTTGTTGGAATGTGGATAAAAGAAATAGCCCATCCAAGCGGTCGTAAATTGGTAAAGCAATTTCAGGTCTCCTTAAATCCTCCACGATTTTTTGGTCGAAGTCATCCTGGCACCATAGATAATTTAAAGTCCCCGGGAAGATACCATCGCGAAAAACCTGCCAGATTCTTAGCGAAATAAAGACATCACAGTGCATTCCAGGCAACATCCCCTCATCGGTGACGATTTTTACGGAATGACCGAGGGAACGGAGAGAATCTGCCATGCGCAAGGCAGCTGTTTCACTCCCACCCAGTGGATTCAATTCGGGATAATCCACTTCGTGTAGCCTGTCGCTGTGTGGTGAGATTATCAGAAAAACAATATCCAGTGGTGATTGTGGAGTGGTATTTTTTCTTTTTCCCATTGTGTATCTATCCTCGCGGATTGATCAACTCGACCACTTCCTGGAATAAAGTATGGCTCTTAATAAGATCAGGAGTTAGTTGTGGTTGAAGAAGTTTTGCTGTATGCGTGGCTTCTTTTTTCTTGCCCTGCTTCCATTGGGACAACGCCAGTACCGCTACTCCGATGGGTGAAAGGTTCCCGTATTCGCTGACGAGTAAGGAACATTTTTCTGCCTGATCATAATTACCTATGGCATAAAAATAGTCCACCATGCACAACAAAACCACCCAATTGCGCGGTGATATACGCCATGCCTGTGCCAGCATTTCCCATGCAGCCGGGAAATCTTCCATCCCAATACACGCTGTTGCCAGGTTGGTATACGGAGTCAGGTCAAAAGGATACTTTTGGAGAAGCCTTGAATAAATTTCCCTGGCTTCCAGGAAGCGTTTTGATCCGATGTGGTCCATCCCTTCCATGAAATCTTGGAGCAATTGGGTTAATTCCTCTCGTTTTCCAATGGTTTTGCAGGGTTTTGCCATACAGGTTTCGGGTTTGATCCTGGCTGCGGCTTCTGAGAGCATATCTATAAATTTTGTTGACGAGGGGTCATGGAATGTACGTATATTTTTCGTCTGGGAAGGTGGCAGGTCAAAGCAATTTAACAGTAGACGCATGGCTGTATCATCCACCATCCGGCTGTTTTTATCGATATTGATCCAACGCTGGTCTGAATATGGATTTCCCATATCCCCCCGCCCGCGGCTCATTTTCTCCTTCCATTCAGCCATAGAACGGGTAAAGTAATGATTTAGTTGAACGCTCTTCACATTACATGGAAAAAATTGAGAATCAACTCTGTCTTTATTTTCGTTTACACAAAAATTACCTTCGCGATACATGAAATGGTGGGGAGAAATTGGAAATACTACTTTATCCGGTTGGATGATCGATTTGATCAACCGGTTCATGGAAAAATCATCGGTGGATCGCGCAAGATACCCGGCAACTTGTCCGCACAACGGTCTGTCCTTATTCCCGTCTGCTCCAAAGAAAATTGAGCTTAAAGCCAGACCGCCAAATGATTCAAAATCGATCAAGTATTCAGGGATGTTTTTTGTTTTTTTCGGAACAATAAACTCATCGGTATCAATAAACCCGATCCATTTAGACAGGTTTCCATAGGTTTGGATACAATGATCATAGGCATGCAATTGCATCCCTTTGCCATGAATTGAGTTAACCGTTACCCACTCGTTTTTAATATATTCCGATATTGACCTGGCAACCGGTTCCGAAGATTCGTTATCATATATCCAGAAGTGGTCAACACCCAATAGAATGTGGTAATCCAACCATTCTTTCAGGTATTGATTTTCATCCTTGATGATAAGACAGAGGGAAAGATACATTTATAAATTAAGTATATGGCAATCTGGAAAGTGGTCAATCAAATCCCAATTTATTTATGCGAACTTAACGCCTGTGGGGCAAAAAGACTTAAGTTTTTTTCGGAAGGGTCGATAATCTTTATAGGTTAATCAAAGGATTGATTGAAGGAGGCATAATCGCGGAGAATAGTGCCAATATAAAAATGTGAAGGACCGCAAACGGTTATCAGGGTTCCAGACCGGGCGCGAGAATTGAAAACGGAACCCATATTCCCAAATGCTGGGGGAAGGAACCCCCGGCGAACCACAAACATGGAGGTTTGAAATGGCTAATCAGGATGTAACTCGTATTGCTTCAAATATCGGCGCTTTGAATTCCCTCTGGGCTCTCCAGAC
>CAYRHB010000196.1:390-3016 GCA_964424035.1 uncultured Leptolinea sp. | reverse complement strand
AAATTCGAGCTTTTGTTGGATTTGTAGGCTAAATATTTATTCTAAAGATAAATCTTATAATTACAAATCAATGAATGATTATAGAGCATTTGGGACATCACTAATAATTAAGGCGTATTAAGGTCTGATTCATATTCCTTCAGTAGGGGAATTTGGCAGAAAACAGATGGATGCCGACCTCCATATATTAAGCATACAAAGGCAATTTGTTAACCAATACGCATGCGAAACTCGAATCTGAACTGAAATCTTAAAATGTGATAGTTTCAATAAGAGAAGAAATGAAAAATCTATTGATACCGATTCTTCCCGCGAATTCCAATTTCTTGGGGATGGAGGTTGGAGATTATTGTTGTGACACACTGCATTATTGCACTTTTTTCTAATAGTGTATTTTTCTACTTCATATCATCCAGAAATTCTGAGGCTGGATTTACCCCTGTAACCAAAAGATAATCACGGGCTCGAGTACAGGCAACATAAAGTAAATGGCGCTCTGTGTTATAGACTTCTTCGAGATCGGATGAATCGGTAACTGCTTCGATCCTATCTTGAAGTGGAAGAACCTCGTCATCACATGCCATGACTGCTACTGCACGAAATTCAAGGCCTTTGGCCAGGTGCATGGAGCATAATGACGCAAAACCGGGAGGTGTTTCCACCTTTTGATCTAAAACTTTATACGGGATACCTGCCAATTCAAGGGCAGTTTTTGCCCGTGTTATCTGAGCTTCAGACCGCACAAAAACACCAATCTCTTCGGGTTGAACTCCTTCATCCAACCGTTCTTTTAACCAGGCAGCCACCTTTGTGAGTTCTTCATCCTCACTATCATAGGATGCAATAATCGGTTTGGGCCCATTAAAGATGGAAACCGTACCGAATCGGGTTTCAGAATTTCCATCGACATCAACAATTTCAGGACCAAGTAACTTGTCTGCCTGCATACGAATCTGATGGGAAGTTCGATAATTGATCCGGAGTGTTTTTGACCGCCCGCGCACATCCACACCCAACGACTTCCAGGAAAATGGCTGCTGGAAAATTCGTTGACCAAGGTCGCCAGCGAAGAACAATCCATTTGGACAATCGGCGCCGATCATCGCGAGAAACTTTAGTTGAGGAATATTTATATCCTGAGCTTCATCCACCACTATGAAATTGAATGGACGGGGATGTCCGGAAGAATAATACTCAGACAAACGATTGAACATTCCTGCAAAGGTGATTTTTCCCTGCTCTGCAATCTTCAGGCAGACTGGTTCATAAATGGACCAGAGGGTTTTCCGGTGGTTCTCGTTTAATCGTGTTTTGCGACCCAGGCGGGGGACATCTTTATAAGCTTCCCACGAATTGATCTGCCATGCGTCCACAACCTGTTCCCATTCTGAGAAGAGGAAGCTGTTTGAGAAATTATGTCCACTGACAGCAGAAGAGGATTCGGCCAGCATGGAACGAATTTCGTTTGATTCAATGATATTAGGTTTCGCAAAATTCAAACTAAATAACCGCTGAGCCAGGGTATTCATTGAATAAACATCGATCTGTTCGCCAAGACGGGGTTGGTTATGAACCAACATGCGCAATTTAGCCCGCAATGAGTTTGCCAGTGTATCGGAAAATGTGACCAGCAAAACACGGGAATCTGTATTTGACCGGGCGAGGTGCACGGCACGATGCAGGGCTACTACGGTTTTTCCGGTACCTGCCGAGCCAGAAACCCTGGCTGGCCCACTATAATTGCCTGTGACAAACTTGCGTTGTTCCGGGTGCAGAAATACCGTCCATTTTTCCCAAGGGTATTCCAGGGCACGAACCAGTTCATCCAAATCGTCCATGACGCGGAAGCGGCGTAGTGCATCCGGGTGATCAAATAGATCAGTGATGCCAACTGGAGCAGAGACAGGTTGGGGTTTGCCGCCCACGGCAAGTTCCAAAAGCGCTTCAGCTGCTTCTGCCGGAAGGTGATCGGCCAGCTCGAGATAATTATCCTCAGTAGCAGACCGCACATCATTCAACCATTCGGCGGGAACCCCGTAGCCTAATAATTCCTCATCTGCGTATCTGGCAAATAATCGTGGTTTTGGCCTTTCTTCTGTTGTGTAAACCGGTACAACGACTTCCTGAACAGTTTCACGAATTTCAACCAATTGTGCTGCCCCGGTGGTCGGATGTACTTCCAATTTACGGCGTTCCGCCCATCGGTAAGCATCTTCGTGGTGACCCACATAGCAGACCAGAAGGTTGCCGGAAGCCTGGTGTACGATGAGGCGAATATCATCATTGACGCGTACTGAAGAAAACCGGGAATCCTGGGCACGATCGAGTTTGTGAAAACTCATCCCCGGGCTAGCCGGGTTGACCTGCAGGTCAAAAACTGTGGTTTTGACGGCTTTCTGTTCCTGATTGGTCAACTTTGACAGGCTGCTGACGAATGTATCCGCGATCCGAAATTCCATTAATTTACCTTGAACACTTTCATCACTTCATCGCCAAGGTGGTTGATTACTTTTACTGCGATGCGGCCGGAAGCAGGCTTGTCAAAGGGACGGGACATGTCGCTGTGCAATGATTCCCAGGCTTCTTCGTTGATTTCTGCTTTCAGGGTTGTTTTCAATGCGGAGTA
>CAYRHB010000196.1:0-380 GCA_964424035.1 uncultured Leptolinea sp. | reverse complement strand
GGATCATTGGCACCCAGAAAATAGGCATGCCGTACAAAGAAACTTTCTTCGTTGTAATCTGTATCTATGAACCAGCAGGCGATGCCATCGGCACTATCGCTGCGCACCTCGCCAGTGGTGGGGTCGAACACATCCACGCCGTTGATCTTGACCATGATCTGCCCTTCTTCGGTATCCATGATATTAATATCCGGCTCACCGAAGATGACGAACAGGTTCCCCTTGCCGGTGTTCTTCAAATCATCAGCCATGTGCAGATCAGCATTCATGCGGGCTTTTAGCACAGGAATGGATCCCAGCTTGCTGAAATCGGTGGAGTGCGCATCATAATTGAAGGCGCAGGCCACTAGCACATCAAACCCGGCATCGCCTGCTTCCCG
>CAYRHB010000195.1:0-3039 GCA_964424035.1 uncultured Leptolinea sp. | reverse complement strand
AAATTATGAATAGATACCGTGGCTGTACTGGTGTACAGCCAGATGGGTGAACGGATCCGCAAACGAGGTAACCCCGTTCAGATACTCACCAATATAGGTGTGGACCATTCCCAGAAATGTGGCGGCATACATCACATGCCGTCCACGCATATTACCGTGGTCCTGCACAGCCTGGATAAAGAGGGATTGCAGGATCTGCTGCTGTTCCAGCCGGTAGGGAGTGATGGCCTGGTTGGGTTCAGAATCAATGGGCGCATATTGCATGGTCAACTGGAGGCGAAAAAAGCGTGGGTTGGTTTCAGCGGCTTCAAAGTATGTACGGGCGATTTTTTCCAGAGAATACGGCAGATCGCGCTGGTAATAGGCGGCAATGCGTACCTTTTCCATCAGTCCATTGAATTCAGCAGACAAAAGCGCATCAAGCAATCCGCGCTTATTGGAAAAGTAATGGTACAGGGTGGGTTTGGTAACTCCGGCTGCGTCAACGATCTCCTGAATACCCACGGCGTCATATCCGCGGGTGGAGAAGAACGTGAGGGCGCAATCGAGTAATGTTTCCCGGTTATCCATGCCGCTAGTATACCGTTCGGTATACTAGCTGTCAAGAGAAATTGGAAAATTGGCTTAGTTTGTCAGCTTTTCTGCGAGATATGTACGACTATTTCTTGAGGGGAAAAACGATCCTCGTTCGATGTTTGTCAGGTGGTGTTTCCGGACCGGTAAGGTAGTATTCAATGGCGATCCCCGTCGGTTCGCGGCCTATATCTGATATAAATTTTGATAATTCACCATACGCAGGTTCCATCGTTTCATATGGCCCGGTATAGACCGTATGTGCGGCTGGTCCCGCAGGCAGACTGGACGGTTGGATATCACCCTGTGGAGGGAGCGAACGGGATACTGGAATACCCAGTTCCACATCCAAATTCTGCATATCAAGGTTGTGATAGATGACAAACGGCTCGCCGGCCATAGCTTCCCCCAGTGTATTCATGTACTGCATAATTGTTCCATATGATTGTCCGATCAAAGGAGGAAGATCTTCCGCCCGGGTGATCAAACGGATCGACAATGTAGGGGTGGCTGGAATCTCGACCAATTCACATTTCTGGACCATATACGCCTCCAAACATTAGCGAATGGGTTATTAAAATTATTGAAAATTTCATCGGGTATGTCAAGCATCAAAGAGGTATCCGATTTTTCCAAAACCGGATCTTCTATGGGAGAACAGTCTTTGAAAGCGTACAGGCGATGGTTGACACTTCGTTAACGATGTTACTGATTACATACCGCACACACTGACCCGCTTTCAGGGCGGCAAATTCAGGTTTCATTCCGAAATCACTTATCAGCCAGCGAAGCATTTCAGATGTCGCTCGCTGCAAAGCTGTATCGATCGGACGACCACATCCTATGGTAAAAATGGAATCGTCTGTTTCTCCCCGTGGCCAGGCAATAGTCGAATTTTTCTTCAAAAAGACCGTGAAACGAACGATCGCTGGAATTTCAATGGCTGCCCCTGTGATCTCGCCGTGTGATTGAGCGGCATGGCAGTCCCCCAGATATAACAGGCCGCCGTCTGAATATACAGGAAAATCAACACGGCTTCCAGCGGTCAACAGTGGACAATCCAGATTTCCACCAAAACTTCCGGATGCATAAGATGTGATTGACTGAGACAGAGCCGGTGCAACCCCCAGACAACCGACCATGGGTGCCAGGGGAATGGCCAGATCTATTGATTTTTTGAAAGGTTTCCCTGGACGGGCAATCCTTTTTTCGGGAACGATCTCCCATTCGACAGTTTTCCGTTCACCGGGATGATCTGCAAAATACGCGGCTTCAACGGAATCTGCTTTGGGGAACAGGTAACTCCAACCTCTATTACCCACCGGTTGAATTTCTTCCAGTAAAACGGAAAGCGCATCTCCGGGTTGTACGCCATCCACAAAGATGGGTCCCGCGAGGGGATTGGAAAATTCCGCCAACCGTATACCCTGTGCATCGTATCCATGCGCGTCCGGAAGGCTGACCGTCACACTGTCTCCCGGTTTGATTTGCAATGTGGGTGGTTTGACAGCAAAGGTGGAGTGAAACAATTCGGGTTGAAAAATATGACCGGTCATTTTTCTCCGAGGATTGGTTTTTTGATTCGACCGGCAATCAAGAACAGGATGGCTGGCATGATGGAGATCAAAAAATACGCCACAGCGCCGCCGGAGGCGAACAATAAGAAAAAGAATACAAAAGCGGTTACCGTCATAAAGATGGACCCGGCTTTTTCATTCCAGAATGGCACCATATAGCTGACCAATAACAGAAGGTGCACTCCCTGGCCTATCCAAATCCACACCGGAGGCGAGGCTTCGGGTGGAAGGAACCAGTGCACATGCCTGATGAACAGATACCCCCAGGCAACGAAGAGGATCAGGCATAAAAGTTGAGCTGAAACATGGACCAGGCGATAGGGTGTGAGGGTGGTTTTTCGCATGCGGGGCAACCGGAAGTGGTTTGAAATACTTGCTTATCTTATCAGGTTTGTGGTGAAGTGTTTATAAAGGGTAATGCAAATATCGGAAGCAAGTTGGGCAACTTTCTTCTCTACAGGGATTACGCCTCAAGGCTGAACCGGAGAAGTGCACAAATTGCCGAACCTGTACCATCAACTGACCAATGAGCCTGGACGTGAGTGCCATGGTCGCGGCAGGAAGAATGGAGAACCCCGAGTGTATTCTTTGTACCAAATGCATTGATGTATGCTCAAAGAAAGCCTTCCGATTGGGATTTGAATCGCCGGAGTAATCCAATCTCCGGGATTGTCATGTTTCATAATTTATGAGTAATTCAAAAGCATAGGAATGAATTGCTTCTCAAAAAAAACATGGAACAAAAAACTTCAAGTAATGCTAAAAATGATGTAAATTCTCAAAATCCGAGAACAAATTCCCCGAATCGGATAAATAATGTATGTCAAGGCTAAGTAGAAATGTCCTATGTATCGGTAACCAGAATAGGTAACCCATTCAATTTCTTACC
>CAYRHB010000194.1:0-3046 GCA_964424035.1 uncultured Leptolinea sp. | reverse complement strand
ACATAGGACATTTCTATTTAGCCAATAATAGGACATTTCTACTTAGCCTTGACACGAAAATGAATGCTCTTTTGTTTTATATTGGTTTATACTGGTGTTCCATTAGAAGGGATATTGGGGGTGTTGTTCTGTTATGTTTGAAAATAGAGGCGATTAAAACCGCCAAAACACACCCGTTAATAATTGCTGGAATAAATAACGGCATCAGTTCGTATCCGCGTAAGAATGGTACATACGAAATGAGGGATGTAACTTGTAAAACCAGTGGGATGATCCGCAACTTCGGATAATAAAAGATCAACAGAATTGAAAACAGGGCTGCCGGATAAAAATATCGTTCATGCATTTTGGGAAGGATAAAAGGTAGCATTACTGCCAGTGTTACTGTAAGCAGGATGGTATCCGCCTGGTTGAGTTCCCATTTACCTTTGATCGCCATCCATAACAATCCCAGGCAGCCGAGGGAGGCCAGGGCTACACCCAATGGAACAGTCTGATCAAAATACCGGTTCGGAATAAAGGCATACTGGGTTGGCGCATTCATGGTCAGGGATGTGTATGCTCCGGCAACATTAAATATGGCTGTGAATGGCGCCAGTAGCGGATAACCACAAAGATATGCCGGAACCATCCAGAGAAGATAGACTGCCGGTATGATCATCAATTGCGTCCAACCGATCTTTTTTCGAAAAAGGAGCACCAGAATCACCGGGGCAAATATTAACGCCTGGATCTTAAAAGCCAGAGCGGATGAGAAAAAAACAAGTGACCATCCGGGCCGTTGGATGCAGACCAGGAACAGGCTGAATACCAGCAATGATGTGTACACACTGTCAACCTGTCCCCAGTAAGCGCTGTTTATGATCACAGTTGGAGAAAAACACACTGCCAGAAAACCTGCCCATTTACAGAAGCCGGTCGGGTATCTATTCCTGATTATCAAATAAACACCAGCCGCGGAGACAAAATCAAACACGCACGCCATGGATTTCATAAGGATTACAGGCGGCACCCATTTCTCAAATGGAAGCAAAGCCACCATCAGATAAAAGAAAGTGGGTGAATAGGTTAATCCCTGGAATGGGCTTTTTGGTTCAAGGAAATCCTTGATGGCAAATAGCCCGTTATGTTGTGACAAATATCTAAACCAGGGTAGATGGAATTGAGAAAGATCATTATTCATATAGGGAAAAAAAACAATACGTATCCCCGCTGCCAATACAAGAATAGCCATAATCAGCAGTGGGTTCACCAATGTTAGTTTCCAGCGGGAAACCTTCTCCCTGGTCATCAGTTCAGCTCCGCTCATAGAAGATCACCTGATTATAAATTCCATTTGTAATCAGGAACTACTTTCCTTCCTTCGAACTTCCAAACGGTTCTCGCGAAATTCCGGATAAATGCCCTGTCATGAACCACGGCAAGTACTGTCCCTTGAAAAACAGTGAGGGCTTGTTCAAACCGTTCCCGCGACGGGATATCCAGATGGTTCACCGGTTCATCCAATAATAGTAGATTACATCCGGCAGCTGCCTGGTTGGCCAACTGCAGGCGGACCTTTTCTCCATATGATAATTTGGAAACTGCTTTGAATACATCATCACCCGTAAAAAGAAATTTGGAGAGAAAAGACCGGGTTTCGGTCTCCGATTGGCCAGATACAGCCAGCAGGGTTTCCAGCACTGTCATATTGCTATTCAGCGTTTCCTGTTCCTGTGCCAGATAACCGTACCTGACACCAGATCCCAACCGCACGGTTCCCTGTACAGCAGGTATAACCCCGGTAATCGTCTTGAGCAGGGTCGACTTTCCACATCCATTCGGACCGGTCAATGCGATACGGTCACCGAACCGAACCGTCAGATCAATGGGACCGGACAGCAACAGATTCCCATAGCCGATCTGCAATCCAGTCATCACAACCACATCCCGCCCTGATTCTGCAACGGGTCGAAAATCCACCTTCATCTGCCAGGTACGGGCCGGTTTGTCAATATGTTCATCGGTCAGCAGATGTTCAATTCTTTTTTCAATATTTTTAGCCCTTTGGACCGTTTCCTTCCCCCGGTTGGCGAAATAACCGATGCTGAAACCGTCAGTACTCCCCGGCTCCGTTTTGCCGCCGTGGTGATACCGTGCCAGGTCTCGCACACCGGCCGCGGATTTCTTCAACCGGCGGATCTCACCCTGCTGATCAAAGTAATTCTGCCACTGTTTTTCCCGTTCGGCTCTTTTTTGAAACAAGTATTCGGAATAGTTTCCCGGGAATTGCCGGATGGTATGTGTATGTTCATCAAGCTCAAGGATGCTGTCTACGATCTCATCCAGAAAAACACGGTCATGTGATACGACCAGGGCAGCCATCCGGGCTGTTTTCAACCACGTTTCCAGCCATTCCAGCATTTCGATATCCAGATGGTTGGTCGGTTCATCGAGCAATAAGAGTCCCGGGCGGGAAAGAAGAACAGCAGCCAATGCCAACCTGGTTTTCTGTCCGCCGCTCATCTTCCGGATCTTGCTATCCAGCGGAATATTTACGAGACCCAACCGGGCCAACATCTCTTCTGCCCCGGCGGATGACCCTCCGGCATTTTGAAAGGCGGACAACGCAGAATCATACGCATCTTGCAACATCCGGTCCCCCGGATTTCGCGCCAACTCCCGGGCCAACCGTTCAACCTCCGCAGCCAAATCATCCGGTTCAGATTGTGCCCCGGTTAAGAATGATGATATTGTTTCTTCTTCCGGCAACTCCAATCCCTGTCGCAAATAGCCTATACGCAAATCCGGCGGCGTAAAGAGGATACTTCCACGATCCGGTTTAATCTCACCGGTAATGATCTGTAAAAGGGTTGATTTTCCACTCCCATTTAATCCGATCAACCCGATCTTTTGGCCATCATTGAGTTGAAAGTTCACATTTTGTAAGACGGGCTTGATCCCGTAAGATTTCGAAACATTATTTACTGAAAGCATAACGCAGCCTTTTTGAATAGAAAACCGGGGGCAACGCCCCCGGTTAAATACAAACCGAGCAAAACGCTCC
>CAYRHB010000193.1:0-3070 GCA_964424035.1 uncultured Leptolinea sp. | reverse complement strand
CCTGTTTGTTACCTATTTCCTGGACAGGTTCGGGGAAGAAGCCACGAAATCAGTCGTCGCCGAACCGGAAAATGGCATGGCCTCGATTGACAAAACCCTGCAGGAATTGAATGTCATTGATCCGATAACCAAAAACCTGATTTCTGCCGATGATGTTTTCGCCGATTGGGCTGTCAGCCTGTACTTAAAGGATGCCAGTGTGGGCGATGGGCGGTTTGTTTACCATAACTATGCGGATTCCCCACAACCGGCTGCCACTGAATCCATTTCAAATTGTTCGGCAGATTCACTCAACCGGACAGTGTCACAGTATGGAATGGATTACATCAATATCAAATGCAAGGGTGACTGGCAGGTCGATTTTCAGGGAGTTCTGGAAACCGGTGTTCTGGAGGAAAATCCCCACTCAGGCAAATACGCGTTCTGGTCCAACAAGGGTGATGAATCCGATATGATGTTAACCCGGGAGTTTGATTTTGCAGGTCAATCCAAACTCACTCTGGACTACTGGACATGGTATGACCTGGAAACTGATTATGATTATGCCTATCTTGAATACAGTGAAGATGGTGAAACCTGGACGATCATTCCAACCGTTTCCTGTACATCGGAGAATAAGTCAGGCAACAGTTATGGGTGTGGTTGGAATGGCAAGAGTGGTGGTTGGGTAAAAGAATCCGTAGACCTTTCGTTTCTCGCAGGCAAGAAAGTCCAACTCAGGTTTGAATACATAACCGACGCGGCGGTGAATGGTGAAGGCATGATGTTGGATGATATTGCCATCCCTGAAATCGGATACCAATCAGATTTTGAACAGGATAATGGCGGATGGGAACCGGCTGGTTTTGTTCGCATTCAGAATAAACTCCCCCAGACATATAAAGTTTCGCTCATCCAATATGGATCTCCGACAACGGTATCCTATATCTCATTGGATGAACGAAACCATGCGTCCATTCCTCTGACGATCAAGAATGGATCAAAAGGTGCTGTTCTGGTGGTAAGCGGCACAACAAGGCTTTCGCGCCAGAAAGCGAAGTATCAAATCAATATCACTGACCTTTCATACTGACGAAAAACGTACTCGTTATGCTTTTGGAGCGCGCAGAGCCTGGAGTTGACTTTCCAGTTCGGCGCGCTTTTGGTCTCTGGCATCAGCCAGTTCTTTTTGAACCATCTCTACCCGGTCGAAAAATTGCCCGCGAAGTTCATCCCCGGTCACAGGGGTGAGTAATAGAGCGGCTGTAGCTCCCAGTAGTCCTCCAGTAAACGCGCCAAGCATGAAGGCGAATATCCTTCGCATGATGTTCCTCCTGTGATTAATCTTGTGTACCAGATGATTTTACACGGAAAGCAGCATCGCGGGAAATCAGTCCGGTTTTCAGAAAGAACAGGGGAGCCAGCCCGCTTATCCAGAAACCGGTCAATCCGTATCTGGTAAATCGGAAAAATAACCCGATTAAGGAATCTTCATGTGGAAAGATCAGCCCCAGGCCGGAATAGATAAAAAGCCATCCGGCAAGGCCAGTGGCTAACCTCCAGAACTTCTGGGCGTTTGTGCCTTTGATCGTAAACGTACCATATCGGTTTTCAAACTGGCTCAGATAATAAAGACCGATGATAAATCCGATAAAGAGCCCGGATGATGAAAATACACTCTGAAGTCTTATTGGATGGATCGTTCCTGAACGTGAAGAAAGAGATAACCATTCTTGTGGAATATCCCATCCCTGCAGGGAATGAATGGCGATAATTCCACCAGCCATCAATACCCCGGCTGGTACCAGCCCGGTTAACAATCTGCCAAAGGGCGATCGTTTTGCCAGCCAGTGACTGAACGGATGTTCAAAAAAAAGGAAACCTGACAGGAGGAATGCACCGATCAACCATCCACCAAGGACATCCGTCAAGAAATGTACACCCAGGAAAATCCGGGAAACACCGATCATAATGATGAGAAAAATCGCAGCCAGGATTGAGGAAAGGCGGCGTTTGTTTGCCCCGAGCAATCCCCAAAAAACGACGGCTTCCTGCGAATGCCCGGAAGGGAACCCGAAAGAAGGTTCGGAAGCAAGCGCTCTCACTTTTTCATCCACCCAGTATGGGCGAGGTGAATGAAAAGCTATTTTTAACAGGCTGTTCAGGCTGGATGCGAATAACAGGAGCAATCCCAAACGGGCTCCAAGGTCCCTGTCGAAGCACCAGTAGATCGCTGCTATGATGAGCAATTGATATGTTTGAACCCCCAGTAAACTGAAAAAATTCATCATGGGAGTCAACCATTCTCCCAGATTCTGTACTATGATATTGGTCTGGGTATCCAGAGGTATCATTCGTGTACCTATTGGGTTTCTCTGTATGAAAATCAGACCTATTGTACACTCAATCCATGGTTAATCATTCACCCAGGCTGTGGGATCCCTATTCCGTTATTATGCTCCTGGTGTGCATCTGGCTGCCGGCTGCCCTGTTGCAATCCACAGGCTGGGCAGCAGGTTTGGATCAGGCTGAATTGCTGGCATTATTGGGCGCAGCCCTGGGGTTGGTGTTGGGACGATCAAAACTCTCCTCCGGGTTGGCAAATTTCATTTTCCTCATACTTTCCCTGTGCGTCCCTCTATGGTTGTTCATGGTACGCATGACGCCGGAAGGTGATTGGATTGTCCGGTTATCCTCACTGGGCCAGCGGGCACGCCTGGCTTTGATGCAGGCTGTTGCCGGACAGGCAGTGCAGGATCCGCTGATCTTTGTGGTTTTTTGCGCCTATTTTTTCTGGGTAATCGGCTATTTCACCGGCTTTGGTTTCACCAGAAGATGGAACCCGTGGCAGGGTTTACTGGCAGCCGCCGGTATCTTTGGCGTGATCGATTTCTATGCCAAAACGTCCTCCATAACCATCTGGTTGGGAGGAGCTTTAATCCTCCTCCTTTTCCTTCTGGCTTCCCGCCTCTTCTGGTTGAACCGGAAAATGACATTGGAAAGCGATGGTTTTGTTGTGGAACGGGATGCCAGCGAATCAATTTCCCGTTTGGCAGCTGTTTTGGGTCTCCTGCTGGTAATTTTTGCCTGG
>CAYRHB010000192.1:0-3147 GCA_964424035.1 uncultured Leptolinea sp. | reverse complement strand
ATCCTTGTTGTTGACGATACCCGTAATATTCAGGTCATGCTCACCGATTTCCTGGGCAGTCAGGATTTCGAGGTGGAAACAGCCTCCGATGGCCATGAAGCCATGGATGCCCTGAAGAACATGGTTCCCGACCTGATCCTGCTGGATATTATGATGCCCAACATGGATGGGTACCAGTTCATAACCCAGCTCCGGAAAACATCGGATGTTCCGGTGATCATGATCACAGCCAAAGCTGCCGAAACAGACCTGATCCATGGGTTTGACCTGGGCGCGGATGATTACATCACCAAGCCATTTCGGATGCGCGAACTTCTGGTACGGATGCGCGCCGTTTTACGCAGAGCCGCAGTTCAGAGCTCAGCCGAACCGGTGCTGACCATCAACGACATATCCCTGGATCGTACCCGTCATGAAGTGACCCATGCCGGAGCACCGGTTGATTTGACCCCTCTGGAATTCCAGATCCTCGAAACACTGATGAGTTCGCCGGGACAGGTGATAAAACGGGTCGATCTTGCCATCCGGTTGATGGAAAAGGGATATACCGGATCAGAGTCAACCCTGAAAATCCATATTCGCAACCTGCGCCTGAAACTGGATGACAACCTGGACCAACCGAAATACATTGAAACCGTATTTGGTATCGGTTACCGTTTTGTGGAGCCGGCATGAAACGCCCCACAAATTTGCGGATCAAATTGATTCTTACATACGCTGCCGTGGCGCTATTAACCGCTCTGGTGGCTATCACCATTATCCGCCTGACCTCCGGACAGACTCTCATGAACCTGGTCCAGGAGCAGCAAACTTCCACTCTTAAACAAACCGTTCAGGATTATTACATTTCCAATGGCAGTCTGGATGGCTTTTTCAATTATTACGTAGAATTCCGTCCCGCCGGTGAATTTAATCGGAATACAGATCAATTGCCCCCTGATCCACGGTTTAAAGACCGGGAAGTGCGGGGGGTCTACGGGCTGGTGGATGGAAACCGAAAAGCCATATTACCGACAAAGTTCTTCGATGTCGGGCAGACAGTTCCTGAAGATGTGACCGCTCAAAGCATTTCCGTGGAAGTGGACGGGCAAACCATCGCCTGGATTTTACAGGATACACACATGCAATTCAACCTGAGCCCGGAGGAAGAATCCTTTTTGAACCGCAGTACACTGGCTGCCGTCCTTGCCGCGCTGGCAGGATTGGCTGCGGCAGCCGGAATGGGGGTATTCCTCTCCGGCCGGCTGCTGGATCCCATCCGCCGGTTGACAAAAGCCTCCCGGTTACTGGCGCAGGGTGATCTGGAACAGCAAGTACCGGTAACCACCAGGGATGAACTGGGACAATTAACCGAAACCTTTAACCGTATGAGCGCAGACCTTTTGAAAGCCGACCAGCAACGGAAACGCCTGACGGCGGACATCACGCATGATCTGAGCACACCCCTGCAGATCATCTCCGGGTATATCGATATGCTGGAAGAGGGCGAAGTCACCCTCACCCCCCAGCGTCTGGAGATCATCCGGACTGAGCTGGAGCATCTGCGCCGTCTGGTGGGTGACCTGACCACCCTCACACAGGTGGAATCCGGCGGCTTGTCCATGGAAGTCAATCTGCTGTCTGCCCGCGAATTATTGGAGCAAATACAGCGCACATTCCATCCGATCACCGCCCGTGAAGGGATCGATCTGGTCCTGGAACAAAGTGAGACCGACGCGGTCATCAAAGCGGATGAGGGGCGTATGATCCAGGTATTATCCAATCTGGTGGAAAACGCCATCCGTCATACCCCCAAAGGCGGGGAAATCCACCTGTCGCTGGACACAGCCAGTGGTACGATGCTCTGTGTCCGCGATACCGGCGTCGGGATTACCCGGGAAAACCTGCCCTATGTGTTTGACCGCTTTTATAAAGCCGACAAATCCCGCGGCGGCAGTTCGGGAAAAATGGGGCTGGGGCTGGCCATATGCAAGGCGCTGGTCAACGCGCAGGGTGGGCAGATATCAGCCGAATCAAAAGGCCAAGGAATGGGAACTGTAATGAAAGTAAGCTTTAATAGCCTTTTGTGACCATTATTGCCACCAGTAAGTGGTGATTTCCATTTTCTGATTTCCCGGAAAGGCACTGATTTTTTCCTATGATAAACTCATCAGGCTCATGTATGTTGATCACAGGAATGATTCCCTTGGCTGAGGTTTTTATGCAGGTTTACGAGCTGCCAAACTACGGAAAAGACATTCTCACAATAAGTGAACAATCTCGCGTTCCTCTGAAAAAGAGATTGCAATTGATCGTGCCCGCATTGGAGATGATAGGGAAAATTATCCGGATTTTAGGGTTAAAGGGAACATTTCATTTTCTAGGTGATATCAAATCAACCATCAAATACGCGGACACTCTCGACTGGTCGAGCCTGAAAGCCCGGGGAATTTCTGAAAAAAACCTGAAAAGCATCATTCACAAGATCGTAGTGGCAAAAGTAATGGCAGACACTCTAGGAATGGAAAAAGCCGCAGAGTTAAGAAGAAACCTCTCCCAGCGGATATCCATTCCGGTTTTTTCTGAGATGTTCGCCACTCCTGAAACCTTTCTGGAAATTGGTGAAGGAGATTTTCTTCCACCATTCAAAAAATACTACACAGCCATGGCTGCGGCGATGAAAGAGAAGGGTCTGGAAGAGTCCATTGTTGTAACAGACACCCCAGATGGGTTTCAACTCAATGTGGTCTATTGCGCATGGGCGGAAGTGGCACGAATATTGGGGAACCCCACTTATTGTTATTATTCAACCTGTTACGGGGATGAGGTTTACTTTCCCTATCTCAGTGATAAATGTGGATTTGCCTTTTCACGTTCGGGTACGCTTGCCCAGGGGAAACCTTACTGTGATATGAATTTTATTCGGAAACAGGTTGTTTCAAATAAACGATCATAGATTCTTTATTGATTAGGTAAAGAAAAAGTAAGCTTTTTTTATTTGTGTTCATATTGTCAATTTTTTTAATATGAATACCCTGAATTAATCCACTATTTCTTGTTTGAAAACTTCATATGTATGGTTTGATGTGTGTTTGATTTTTGGGGAATAAATTGGTTGGTGTAACATATTTTCTGTAAATTGAAGAACCTTAACAAAAGAGGTGAGTC
>CAYRHB010000191.1:0-3172 GCA_964424035.1 uncultured Leptolinea sp. | reverse complement strand
TGTCCGCCGTCAGGGTTGAACCAGGTGGCTTCCATCCGCCAGGAACCGACAAATTAGCCATAGACCATCTTTTTCTCCGCATATTACGGAAAAGGTCCGCTGGAAAACAAGAGGCCGGCAATAGAAATTTCATCCATTTTATCAATCTCCTGTGACAAAAATAGCGCATAATATGACATGGATTTGTCCAATAATCTTCTATACTTTTAAAGAGAAGACCATGAAAGTCAACCGCTTGTTGGAAATGGTTACCCTGTTATTAAATCATAAGAGGATCACCGCAGTCGAATTCGCGCAGCGATTCGATGTTTCGACGCGTACCATTTACCGTGATGTGGAAGACCTGTCATCTGCCGGGATTCCTGTTTATATGAGCAAAGGGAAAGGCGGTGGAATATCACTGCTGGAAAATTTTACCCTGAACAAGGCATTGATCACCCGCGAGGAATCCGACAGCCTGCTTATGGCAGTTAAAACCCTGCAGGCAACCCGCTATCCGGATGTCGACCGCTTTTTGGAAAAACTGGAAAGCCTGTTCAGGTCATCCGGTACAAACCGCTGGATCGAGATCGATTTCTCTCCCTGGGGAACCAAAGCGGGTGAAGAAGATTTGTTCAATCTGCTGAGGCATTCCATCCTGAACCGGAATGTGATCCAGTTCGATTATATTAATTTCAAGGGTGACCGGTCCACACGGAGGGTCTATCCCCTGCAGATGATCTATAAAGGCAACGCCTGGTATATGCGGGGTTTCTGCCTCGCCCGCCAGGATTACCGGACATTCCGCCTCTCCAGGATCAAATCCCCCATGGTTTTACCGGATTCATTCAACCCGATGGATCTTCCGGAAGAAATGCCGGAGAAGAACCCGGAAAAGCCGCGCGAATACATGCATGTTCGGCTTTTATTTTCCGCGGAAGCAGCAAACCGCATCTATGATGATTTCCATGAGGACATGGTCCGGCGGGAACCGGATGGCAGATTTTCTTTGACGGCTTCCCTTGTTGACGATGATTGGATCTATAGTTTGATCCTGTCGTATGGCAATCAGGTGGAAGTTCTTGAACCGGAATATCTGCGTTCAAGAGTCAAAGAACGGTTAATGGAAACATTGAGCCTGTATACGTAGACAGATTTTTAATATGACATTCGTGTGTCGTATTTAATGGTTACCATAAAATAAAACATATGGAGCTATCATGAATATCTACCAATTTGTCAATAAGAAACATGCTGAACCGGTACTGGTCACATTACCGGAATCCATTCGTGTCATTGGTGTATCTGCGCGCACCAATGAAAAAACGATCTTTGAGGACGCACGGGAACTGGGAAAGCGTTATGAACGGATCAAGAAATCCGGGATGATTCCCAATAAACGGAATCCGTGGGCATTTGCGGCGTTGAGCCGGGATTATCACAACGATGCCAGTTGGGAATACCTGATGGGTGATGTGGTCACTACTCTGGAAACCATCCCCGCGGGTTTGCAGGGATGCGAAATCCCTGCCGGTCTGTATGCCCGTTTCACCATCCAACCGCGGTTCGCCTTTCTGTGGGGACCCGCACTCGGATTGACCAAAAAGTTCATTTTCACCGAATGGCTGCCAAATTCCGGGTATGAATTGGATGGTTCGGTGGTGGGTGATTTCGAATACCACGATGAACGATCACTGGGAAAGAACTCTGAGATCGGTCTGTATGTTTCCATCCGTGAACTGGGCAAAACTCAAAAATCTGCTGATTAGCGGAACAGATTTTACCGGGTGCCCGGGCAATGACCGGGCATTCATACAAATTTCTTTTCCGCCAGAATATAGTAATTGACCGGTGAAGGGTGCAGGTTGGCTGTCTCTTTTATGGTGAACCCGTTCCGCTCTATCAAATCTTCCACATCTTTTTTTCGATAGAAGGCAATGAAAGCTATGGTGCCCATTTTATGCATCATCCATTCGAAAGCCATCACGATCCGGCTGTAGAGATCAACCGGCTCTGCCAGGCAGTCTGTGGCCGTGGCAAGGATTCCACCGGGCTTCAACAGACGGCGTGCTTCGGCCAATAGTGTTTCAGGTTCTTTCACGATATACAAAATGTTAAATAGCAGAACAACATCGAAAGAACCATCGTTGAAAGGCAGTGAGTAACCATCAAAGATCTCAAAGGTTGCATTTTGCACATTCTCCGATACGGCTTTGGCTTTTGCCCTTCCGATCATTTCCGGGGAGATATCCACACCAGTGACCGATCCTGCCTGCGGCGCGATCCCGAGTGAAACGATACCCGTTCCGCAACCGATTTCCAACACCCGTTCACTGCCTTTCAACAACTTTTTGATGCGGGCAATCGAATCCCGGTAGGCTTCCTTGTATGTGCTCCCCGTGTTATTGTCATAGTTCGCAGCCAACCGGTCCCAAATTTTTCTCTCTTTTTCCTGGCGAATAGTCTTGTCCATTTTTGATCTTCCCGTGGTTGATTTTCCGTCCTAACGGTTATCCAATTGTATAGTCAAAACGGTTTACAAAAACACATTGATCTGACACTTGAATAGAGGACACATGAGGTTCCTTACAGGGATATCTTAAAAATAGACCGCGTTTTGGGGATTTTCGACACCGATCAGTTTCTTGTTTGTACGCACCATATCGGCCACCTTTTCGGTGGGACAGATGACCGCGCCATGCGGGCAAATTGCCGCGCAATGATAGCAATAAACACATTTGGCGGTATCGCGCACCGGGATACCCTGAAAGGTCAACGCGCCAGACGGACATTCATTGATACATCGTTTGCATCCCCCGCACTTTTGCCGGTCAAAGTGGATGGGAAGTTCACGGAACCTGCCAATCATATTGGCCAGGTAATAAGCGATCTTCACTTTTCGGGTTTGATAGGAAAACAACCGGTTTGTTTTTTCGGAGTCTACAGGTTGCAACTGTTTGGCTTTCAAGCGGGAGTAAAAATTGTCCACGGTTCTCAACGCTTCTGGATCCGGATATTCCACAGGATTGTAGAAATGCGGTGCCCAGACCTTGAAAGCTCCGATGACCGGGATGTTGGATTTCTTCACCAGGTTTGATAGGTCCAGAAAAGCCTTTCCACTGCTGATTCCGCCATACGTCAGGAACAGGAATGCCCCGATGCGGGGATGGGCATGTGGCAGGGCTTGTTTCAG
>CAYRHB010000190.1:0-3183 GCA_964424035.1 uncultured Leptolinea sp. | reverse complement strand
TTAGGATTGTCAAGTTTAAAACAATGAACGAAAAACGTGGCCCTGATGGAAATTTGCTGTCCGATGCGGAACGTCTGACTCCCATAGGTAGTTTTGTCCGGAAAGCCTCACTTGATGAAATACCTCAACTCATCAATATTTTACAAGGTGATATGAGTCTTGTCGGACCACGCCCGCTGCTCATTGAGTATTTACCTCTTTACAGCCAGGAACAAGCACGACGTCATGAGGTAAGACCTGGAATTACTGGCTGGGCACAAGTCAATGGTCGAAACGCGATCAGTTGGCAACAGAAGTTTGAATATGACGTTTGGTATGTCGACCATGTTTCGTTTGTGCTTGATTTGAGGATTCTTTTCCTCACAATCAAAAATGTGATTAAAAGGGATGGAATAACAAAAGATGGTTTTGCTACAACTGAAAAATTCGATGGAAAAAACTAAGACATACATTTACGGTGCGAGTGGCCATGGGAAGGTCATCCTGGATATCTTACTTGCCAACAAGATCTTTGTTGATGGTTTTATTGATGATGATCCAACAAAGAGATCATTCTCCGGATTCCCTGTTTTCAGAACGAATCAAATCAACCAAAACGAGGATAAGATCATCCTCGGGATTGGAAATAACAAGATTCGGAAAAAACTTGCTGAAAGGTTGGATGGTAATGTAATTTCTGCAATTCATCCGGCAGCTTTGGTTTCTCCTCATGCTATTGTTGAGGAAGGTTCAGTTGTTATGCAGTTGGCCGTCATCCAAACGGGTACGCATATTGGGAAGCATTGCATAATCAATACAAAAGCTTCAGTAGACCATGATTGTCATGTGGGTGATTATGTCCATATCTCACCCGGTGCAACAGTCTGCGGGGGAGTAACAATTGGTGAGCTTTCATGGATTGGCGCCGGAGCAACGGTAATTCAAAATATTAAAATTGGTTCAAATGCCATCATTGGCGCAGGATCGGTTATCCTCAGGGATGTTCCTGATAATGTCACGGTTTTTGGAAATCCCGGCAGAATGTTTAAGCCTCACTTAAAAGGAGCAATCGATTGATCTATTCATCATATTCAATTTTCACACTTTATGACGAATAAAAGAATCTGGCTTTCCCTGGCCCATATGGGAGGGGAGGAGCAAAATTATATACAGCAGGCGTTTGATACCAACTGGGTGGTGCCCCTGGGTCCTAATGTGGATGGTTTCGAAAAGGATCTGCAAGACTTCCTTCATGAGGATAAACATTTAGTGGCTCTTAGTTCGGGAACTGCGGCATTGCATTTAGCATTGCTCCAACTGGGTGTTGGACCTGGAGATGAGGTGATCTGCCAGTCTTTTACCTTTTCGGCTTCGGCCAATCCCATTGCCTATCTCCATGCTACCCCCGTTTTTGTGGATAGCGAGCCGGAGACTTGGAACATGAATCCTGCCCTGTTGGAAGAGGCCATTCAGGATCGTCGTGCAAAAACGGGAAAACTCCCCAAAGCGATCATCCCGGTCCACCTTTACGGGATGCCTGCCAAAATGGAACAGATCATGGAGATTGCCAACCGATGGGGAATTCCTGTGGTAGAGGATGCCGCCGAAGCCCTGGGCTCTTCATTTCAGGGTCGAAAGTGCGGAACTTTCGGAGAGTTTGGTATTCTCTCCTTTAACGGGAATAAAATCATCACCACCTCGGGCGGAGGAGCTTTGATCTGCAGCACGGAAGCTCAGGCTGCCAAAACCAAGTTTTATGCCACACAAGCCCGCGATCAGGCGCCCCATTACCAGCATTCTGAAATTGGCTACAATTACCGTCTAAGCAATATTTGTGCGGGCATCGGGCGCGGACAGATGAAGGTCCTCCAGGAGCATGTGGACCGCCGCAGGGAGATCAATCAATATTACCGGCATAAACTGGAGCAAATCCCGGGTATTTCTTTCCAGAAGGAACCCGATTCGCGGTTTTCCTCTAATTACTGGCTGACTTCCATCCTGGTAAATCCTGAACTCACCGGGGGCAAAACCCGTGAAGACCTCCGCCTCTTCCTGGAGGGGGAGAACATCGAAACCCGGCCCCTCTGGAAACCCATGCACCTGCAACCGGTCTTCGCGCATGCGCCCTCTTATAGTAATGGCGTTTCCGAAGCACTCTTCCGGAATGGACTCTGTCTCCCCTCAGGTTCCATCCTATCTGACTATGATCTCAACAGGGTGGCTGAGGCCATCATCCGGTTTTTTGAAAACTGATCGGACACCTAAAATTGATAATTATACAATAGATAATGTTTAAAGACAAGGTTTTATTGATTACCGGGGGAACCGGTTCTTTCGGGAATGCCGTGTTGAAACGCTTCCTGAACTCTGACATTAAAGAAATCCGTATTTTCAGTCGTGACGAGAAGAAGCAGGACGATATGCGCCATGCCATCCAGAATCCGAAAGTGAAGTTTTACATCGGTAACGTGCGCGACAAACGCAGCGTGGATAACGCCATGCGGGGTGTAGACTATATCTTTCATGCCGCTGCCCTGAAACAGGTGCCCTCCTGCGAGTTTTTTCCCATTGAAGCGGTGAATACCAATGTGCTGGGAACGCAGAATGTGCTGGATTCGGCCGTGGAATACGGGGTGAAGAACGTGGTGGTGCTCAGCACCGACAAGGCGGCTTATCCGATCAACGCCATGGGGATCAGCAAAGCCATGATGGAGAAGGTGGCCATCGCCAAAGCCCGTTCTCTGGGTGTGGATGCGAAAACCACCATCTGCTGCACCCGCTATGGTAACGTGATGGCCAGCCGGGGCTCTGTGATCCCCCTCTGGATTGATCAGATCAAAGCGGGCAAGGAGATCACGATCACCGACCCCAATATGACGCGCTACATGATGACCCTCGACGATGCCGTGGATCTGGTGCTTTATGCATTTCAGCATGGTGAGAACGGCGACTTGTTCGTCCAGAAAGCGCCGGCAGCCACACTCTCGGTTCTGGCGCAGGCGCTGAAGGAACTTTACAAGGCCAATACTACAGTTCGGGTCATCGGCACCCGTCACGGGGAGAAGTTATATGAGACGCTGGTCACCCGCGAAGAGATGGCTAAGGCGGTCGATATGGGCAACTACTACCGCATTCCGGCCGATAACCGCGACCTGAATTACGACAAGTACTTCGAGGTGGGTGAAATGGAAATCGCCACCATCG
>CAYRHB010000189.1:0-3206 GCA_964424035.1 uncultured Leptolinea sp. | reverse complement strand
AGAAACGGGAAATATGAACGACCCTTCGACCGTGAAATGAATTATCTTCCATATGCCGATCTCGCGATCGTCGTGCTTGATCGTGAAGATCCACTCTGGGTTTATGTTCAATTCAAGGTAAACGGGCCATCTTCTGAAAATCCTGCAGATCCACCCTTTTTCATGGTTGAACTGGATACGGATCTGGATAACCACGGTGATTTGATCATTATTACCGGGTATCCGGAAACCACGGATTGGTCAACCATGTCGGTTGTCGTATTAACCAATCCTGATATGAATGTAGGTGGTGTAATACCGGTAAAGCCGGATGAATTCCTGTCTGAGGGGCGGGGTTATTACAACGAGATTTTCAATAATGGAGTGGGAATAGATGCGGACCTCGCCTGGTCACGACTTTCCACTGATGACAAATTCAATGTGGAACTGGCATTCAAAAACACGCTGTCTGGTGGCGAGAAAGGCGATTTCATCTGGCTGCCGTGGACAGATGTTGGTATGCGTGACTGGTCATTGTTCGAGCATAATGATCATTTTACGTTTGAACAGGCCGGCTATCCTTTGAAAGAAGACCCTCAGAACTACCCGTTGAAAGACCTATGGGGAGTGGACAACACCTGTCGCATTCCATCCGGTTTTACACCAACAGGATATATGCCCGGTCTTTGCCCCAATTTTGACCCCGTTCCCTCACGTCCTGAAAAAGTGTGTCCACCATGTTCCCCGAATGGATGTCCTCCCTGCTAACCATTAATAACCGGATTCGTTTGTTCGAAATTCCAGGTGCTCGACCAAATCCACATTAATAACAACCTGTTCAAGATAGGAATACCCCGAATTGTCCCCAGTTGTTCTGTTCGTTTTAGTTGTTGGAAAAAAGGAGGAAGGTCATGAAATTCAAATCGTTCAACAATGTGCTTTATGTGGTTTTCATCGTTGCCCTGTCATTTGTGTTGACTGGATCGTTGATGCCGGTTCAACCGGCACAGGGTATCGAGCACAAGGATGTACCAGGGTCACCAGTTGGCAAGGTCATGCAGACTGTCCACGACCAGGTGGATGATAGAACCGCCGGAGAGAAGCAGGCTTTTGGTGGAGATGAGTTCAGGAATGGAAAATATGAAAGGCCATTCGACCAGGATATGAACTATATCCCCCAGGCAGACATACTAACAGTCAAGATGAGCCGTGAAGATCCATTGTGGATCTACGTCCAATTCATAGTAAATGGAAAATTTTCTGACAGCCCGGATACAAAACCCAATTTTATGCTGGAATTGGATACGGATATGGATAATCGCGGAAATTATCTGATCGTTACCGGCATGCCGGCTTCAACGGAATGGTCTGTGGAATCTGTGAGGGTTTTAACCAATCCCGATTACAACGTGGGAGGTTCTGACCCTGTTAAACCGGATGAGAATAAATCGGAAGGGCGCGGTTACTACCAGGAAATATTCGCCAACGGAGAAGGAGAAGATGCGGATCTTGCCTGGTCACGCCAGTCAGCCGATGACCCAGCAATTGTGGAACTTGCCTTTAAAAACACATTAACGGATGGTGAAAAAGGAAAGTTCATCTGGCTGCCCTGGTCTAACATCGGGATGATGGATTTCTCCATGTACGAGTTCAACGACCACTTTACATTTGAAGAAGCAGGTTATCCTTTAAAAGAAGATGCGGATAACTACCCGATTAAAGCGATCTGGGGAGTGGATAATACCTGCCGCCTGGCATCCAATTTCACCCCCGAAGGCTATATGCCCGGGTTGTGCCCGGATTTTGGAGCGATTCCGGTCACAGGTGATAAGAAGAATATTTGCTGTAATCCACGTACAGGTGTCTGCCATTCATGTCAATAAGTTATTGAAATTTCAGTGGAAAAACAGCTCATAAGCGGTTGCTTATGAGCTGTTAAAACTGTGCCATAATTCGGAAATGGCAAATTTAAATCGCGGAATAAGAATACGAAAAAACAACAGATACACGGTTGCTTTTTTACTAATTTCTTCTTTTGTATTTGCTGGATGTTCTTCAGTGTTTCAGCAAAGTGAAAAAAGGATAGAAGCACCTCTGAATCCAGTACCAACGAATGTATTTGGAAAACCTGGAACAAGAATTACGCCCACATATCCTGTATCGAAAACTCAGACTGCAATTATTCTGAGTAATAATATGCCTGGTGAACCCGAGGGGTCAGCCCAGGTCATCCATGACCAGACATGCTTTCAAACCGCAAATGAAAAACGCGCTGCGGGTGGTGATGAATATTCTACGGGCCGGTTTGAACGGCCTTTTGACAGGGATATGCATTACCTCCCGGCGCTGGATATCAGCCGGGCAGAGTTGTTCCGCCCGAAAGATGGATGGATTTACTTTCGGATCCATCTTGAAGATAAACCCGCGACTGCCCCCTCCATATATGGAATTGAATTGGATCTGGATATCGATGGCCGGGGTGATTATCTTATTCAAGTTTCCGCGCCGGAAAGCCCTGATTGGGATGAGGTAGGGATCAGAATGTGGTGGGATAGCGATGGCGATGTTGGCGGCCAGGTTATAAACCGCAGTGATCCGGTAGGCTTCAAAGGCAGCGGGTTTGAGACCCTGAAGGTGGATACAAATGACGGGAAAAATCCTGGACAGATCTGGACCCGTCTCAATGGAAAGGGGTTGGAGATAGCTGTCAGCGAGGACCTTGTGGGTGGTGTAACCGGGAAATTTACCTGGAAACCATTCACGGATGGTGTGCCTTTTTCATCAACCCTGTATGATCTGAATGATTATTTTCTCCTCGATGAAGCCGGTTCAGCCAATCAGGGCGAACGCGAGTATCCGCTGAAAGAAGTCTTTGCGATAGATAATACCTGCCGTGGCCTTTCCGGTCTCACCCCATCAGGCAACGAGCAGGGAGTTTGCCCGCCATAATAGGAAGTCATTTTCCCCGATATTGGAAGTAAAAGCAAATCGAAACACTGCGAAGTATTCATTTGTTTTCGTAAAACCTGTTTGGATACAGGAACTTTCGGGTCTCGAAACCACCTTCTGTTTACTTATCCCCCGAGTGATTGGAGGTATAACCAGTCGTGTAATACATAACAATTCAAATTTTAAGAATTTCGCCTAATAAGTGGGGTGTTTTTTTGTTTTTTATATAGTATTAATAATTAATTAATGGTATTTTTAAATATGAACGGGTAATTTCA
>CAYRHB010000188.1:0-3428 GCA_964424035.1 uncultured Leptolinea sp. | reverse complement strand
CCTCTTGTTGCCTTGCGGAAGTTTTATTCACCCCTTATCATTATGCCCATGAGCAACCTAAACTACACCCAAAAACACACATCACCCCCTCTATTAATCCGGGTATCCGGTAATCATCGTGAAATGGGCCGTCAGATCGGCTCTCAAACCGCACAACAGGTAAAACACAGCCTCGAGAATGCCAGGAACCTGCTTTCCAAAGCCTATGATACGCTGCAATTAACCTGGGATGGCGCCGAGATCCAGGCCAGAAAATACCTTCCCTTTGCACAGGAACGTTATCCCGCACTTGTGGAAGAACTGGTTGGTATAGCGGAAGGCGCGGATGTGCCATTTGACGACCTGGTCGTTTTAAATGCCATGGAAGCGGTAACCACAGACGCCCTACATTTAACCAAATGCTCCAGTATCGGTGTCAATGAACGACGGACCGCCAACGGCCATGTGTTGCTCGGGCATAATGAAGACTGGGTTCCGGAAGACGAACCGGATGTATTCGTTATTCACGCCACGCCGGAAGACGAACCGGCGTTTCTGGCAATGACCTATGGTGGGTTGCTTCCAAATATTGGTTTTAATTCTGCGGGGATCGCCCAATGTTGTGACTCTGTTTACCCCTCCGACAGCCGGATAGGTATTCCGCGTGTTATCGTTTCCCGCGCGGTCTTAACAGCAAAAACCCCTTCCGAAGCCATCCGTCATACACTGGCTCCGCTGCGTGCCGCAGGCTACAACCATCTCATCGCCCATGAAAGCGGTGAAATGTACAATGTGGAAGTTTCTGCCCGTAATTTTGCCCTGTTGTATGCCGAAAATGACATTATTGTGCATACCAACCATTATCTTGACCGCGGGATGCAGGCTGTTGAAGACGAACCGGATGAATTGGTCAGTACCCGTGTCCGGTACTTGCGGGCGCGCCGGCTTCTGGATCAGACAAAACTTCATACCGCTCAGACATTACAGTCCATTTTGAGGGATCATGTAAATTATCCTGATTCCATCTGCAATCATGCGGTTGATGATATAGATCCTATGACCAGGGAAAAGACCATCACAAGTCTGGTCATGGATCTGACAGCACGGCAGATGCATGTTGCGTGGGGAAACCCCTGCTCCAATCCTTATCACACATTCCAGATGGATGAATAGCAGGTCTTCTCAGGAAATTGCTTTTTCCCTGTTAAGCAGCAGTCCCAGAAATCCTCCTGACAAAGCCAGGAAAGTGGTAAGAATAAAAACAGCCTGATATCCCCAATGGTCTGCCAGTAATCCGGTGAACATGGTACCAATGGCACCGGAAGAGAAAATAAAACACAGAGTCAATCCGGAAGCCAGTCCTTTACCACCAGGAATGACCTTTTGTGCCTGTACAACGATCACACTGTAGGCTCCGCCGGTAAGACCGCCTGCCAGGAACATCAAAGGATACAGCCAGTACGTATAACCGGTCAAAGCGATAAGCCCCAGCGGTATGGTGGCAATCAGTAAACTGCCGGCAATTACCTTGTTACGCCCGATCTTATCGGCCAGGTCTCCACCGGTCATGCAACCAATGGCAGACCCGGCTGTGAACAGGCCAATGATCACACCGTAAACAGACGGGGAGAGCTGTAAATCAGCCAGGTAACGGGGCATATAAGCTGTTATGTTTGATTGCGACCAGGACTGGAAAGCAGCGACCCCGGTCATAAGCAACAGGGATCGGGAAAGAACAAATTTTTGTGCCGGACTTTCCGGGATTTCTGTTGCAGTTTGTGACCGTTTCAAAAACTTCAATTCCCGGGCATTAAAATATCCAACCGGGAAGGTGAAAATGGTCAACATTAATAATCCGGGCAGTCCGAAATAACTGAGTAACGGGCCGCCAATCATTGGCCCGATACCAAATCCCATTTGCCCGAACAGGAAATAGAGGGAGGTCGCGGTAGCTTCACGCCCGTTCATGCGCTCCCGTCCAGCCATCGTAGCTTCCATTGCACCGGCTGGATGGAATGCCCCTGAAGCAATGCTGGCGAACATCAAGAGAACAACAGCCGGCCATCCTGGAAAGAAAAGTGCCAGGGAAAAGAAAGTCCCCATCCATAAAATTCCGCCGGCCGCCACCCATCGGGCTCCGAACCTGTCGGAAATATATCCAAATAATGGTTGGGCCAGAGCGCTCGATACAACATAGACCGTGGTCATAATCCCCAGGCCGTAATTGCTCAAACCGAGCATAATGCTGAGCATGGCCAGGACAAGTGAGCGCTGCCCGTTTAGGAAATCTACAATGAAATGCCCCATTACAAGGGAATTCAGGATACGGTCCCCGAATATTCCCCGGGGTTGTTGTGCAACAGTATTTTCCATAACCCTATCTGTAATAATCTTTGGATTGAATTACTTGGAACACATCAGGTGGTAGAAAATGTCTGAACATTCTGCCATCCCGGATTCTCTCACGAATATCCGCAGAAGAAATTTCTATCTGCGGTGCAGAAAAATAAGTCACTTTTGCCTTTATGCCCGGAATTACAGAATTGAGATGATCAAGGTCATGATCCGAACCGGGACGACGGTATACACCCAACCCGTCAATCTCTTGAACCAATCGCGCAGATTGATACCAGGAAGGCAGGTTCTTCAACGAATCACCACCCATGATATAGATCAACCCGGTTCCTGGATATTCTTTCCGCAACAAAGATATGGTATCCAATGCGTAATAGGGTGGTTCCCGGTCTGCATCTATGAGAGATAGTTCAAATCCCGGGATATTCTTTAGAGCTGCGGTGAGAAGTTCTATTCGCTGCTGGAGAGAAGAAATCGTCCGTCCATCTTTTAGCGGGGATTGTGGAGTTAATATCCACAGGATTTTGTCCAACTTTAGACTATCCAATGCCTCTCCGGCAAGGATAAGGTGACCGACATGAGGTGGATCGAATGTTCCGCCGAATAACCCGATGCGCGGCATGGTCAATCCTGCCATTCCAATTCAAAATCGGATATGAAAACCGTGTCACCTTCTTCAACACCGGCTTCACGCAGGGCATTATCAAGGCCAATTTTTTCCATCAGACGTTGGAAACGGCGAACAGAACCTTCATGTTCCCAGAGGGTCATGGCAGCCGCCCGTTCTATTCCTTTTCCGGATACTTTCCATCCTTCCGGAATTTGTTCAATGGTAAATTCGTACCGGTCTTCCTCGGGTTTGTATACCGGTAATTCCATTTCCACAGGTTCAGGTTCGGGTGCTTCTTGCAGCAATTCCTGAACTTTCTTTAAAACATCCATAACATTGGTGCGGGCAAGTGCCGACATGGTCATCACCCGAATTCCCGCTTTCTTGAAGCTGGCCTCGATCTGTGGCATCCGTTCCATTACTTCCGGCAGATCGATCTTGTTTATAACAACGACCTGTGGTTTTACTCCCAGCTTGGGATCGA
>CAYRHB010000187.1:0-3470 GCA_964424035.1 uncultured Leptolinea sp. | reverse complement strand
TATACTGGCCGGACTGGTCTACAAATACGTGGCTCCCAACAAGGAAAAGGCCTGAATCCTGAATTATTCCTGTCAGAAAGAAACCTTCCCTGCAGCTTCGCACTAAACAGGTTGTAGCGTGGACGTGAGTGTCCGGTTCTGCGCCCTGCGAATGACCCCATCACAGAGCAGCCGCTTAGGCCATGAGGCAACTTCATCTCATGACCTTATCCATTTATTGCAACCCGGAAGTGCATTACATTAAGGCCTTTCAAAAACAGCATGCTGATGACTGAAGGTCTGATTATTATTAATAAACAACGTAACATACTCATTCTTTAGATATTACGCATCTATTGTTGACATCTCCGTTTCATTCTATTATAAAATTCCTGTAAAATTGTGCAACCAGAAGTTGGTTATTGGTTTGTCGTACAATTTCCCTTGTACGGCAGTAAAGAGGGAATCCCGTGCAAATCGGGAGCTGTACCCGCAGCTGTAAGTCCAGCAAAAGGTTCTTGACACACCTGGCCACTGTTTCGATTCCGATAGCAATCGGGAGGAATGGGAAGGCGTCAAGGAGACCGGACGAGCCAGAAGACCTGCCATAACCAGTTTTATTTAATTAGACTTTCGGGAATAAGGGTCTGGTTTGGGATGATATCCGTCTCTTTTTGTATCGGAAATTTCAGTCATCGCACCCCTCTTTTCCCGGAAAGCATGTGAAAAGGCAGAATCATGATCAGTCAGATTATTGAAACATAAAGCGTATTGGATTGGGAAAAGAAGAATAACCAACATTCAGGAAAGGGGTAAAGTTATGAGCAGTACAGAAATAACCATTGTGAAGCGGGACGGGGTAAGCGTACCGTTCTCTATCGAAAAAATCAGGAATGCCATTAAAAAAGCTTTTCTTTCGGTAGGCAGTTTTGCCAGCGATGAAGAGCTGACCAACATTCTCCACCGGTTAAATATCCGCAACGGGATGAGTGTGGAAGAGATTCAAGACCAGGTGGAACGCTCGCTGATGGCCGAGAAGTATTTCGCGGTTGCAAAGTCGTACATGCTTTACCGGCAGAAACATTCGGAAGACCGTGAAACCCGTGACCGCGTAAACTTTCTGATTGACTATTGCGCTGCCGGGAATGCGGCAACAAGGAGTAAGTTCGACGCCAATGCCAATGTGGACAAGAAAAACATTGCGACATTGATTGGCGAACTTCCCAAAGGGAATTTCATCCGGCTGAACCGTCGAATGCTGACCGACCGGCTTTCTGATATGTTTGGCAAGGAACTTTCTGATAAATACCGCAGTTTTCTGAACCAGCATTTTATTTATAAAAACGACGAGACCAGCCTGGCCCCGTATTGTGCCAGTATAACCTTGTACCCGTGGCTGCTGGAAGGGACCTCTAAAATTGGCGGGAATTCCACTGCGCCAACCAATCTGAAGTCGTTTTGCGGAGGTTTTATTAACATGGTATTCATTGTTTCGAGCATGTTGAGCGGAGCCTGCGCCACACCCGAATTTTTAATGTACCTGAATTATTTCATTGGCAGGGAATATGGCGAGGACTATCACCTGCGAAGCGACGAAATTGTGGATCTATCGAAAAGGAAACGCTCGATTGACAAAGTGATTACCGACTGCTTTGAACAGATTGTCTATTCGCTGAACCAGCCAACCGGAGCCCGTAATTTTCAGGCCGTATTTTGGAACATTGCCTATTACGACAAGTATTATTTCGAAAGTTTGTTCGGTGAATTCGTCTTTCCCGATGGCAGTAAGCCCGAATGGGAATCATTGAGCTGGCTGCAAAAGCGGTTCATGGCCTGGTTTAATCAGGAACGCACAAAAACGGTGTTGACTTTCCCGGTAGAAACGATGGCTTTGCTGGCAGAAAATGGCGATGTAAAAGACAAAGAGTATGGTGATTTCACAGCAAAAATGTACGCCGAAGGGCATTCCTTCTTTACCTACCTGAGCGACAATGCCGATAGTTTGAGCTCGTGCTGCCGTTTGCGCAACGAGATTCAGGACAACGGTTTTAGCTACACCCTGGGTGCAGGCGGCGTTTCCACAGGTTCGAAAAGCGTGCTGACTATTAACCTGAACCGCTGTGTGCAGCAGGCTAAACGGGAGCACATCCCTTACATCAATTTTCTCGAAGAAGTGGTTGACCTGGTGCATAAAGTACAGTTGGGTTACAACGAAAACCTGAAAGAGTTGCACCAAAAAGGGATGCTCCCCTTGTTCGATGCCGGTTACATCAATATGGGGCGCCAGTACCTTACCATTGGAGTGAACGGTTTGGTCGAAGCTGCCGAATTCCTGGGGATTGAAATCAATGATAATCCTGAATATTCGGAATTTACAAGGGAAGTTCTGGGATTAATCGAGAAATACAACAAAAAATACCGTTCGAATGACATCTTGTTCAACTGTGAAATGATTCCGGCAGAAAATGTGGGGGTAAAACATGCCAAATGGGACCGCGAAGATGGCTATTTTGTTCCACGCGATTGCTATAACAGCTATTTCTATATTGTTGAAGACGAGTCACTGAATGTGATCGACAAGTTTCGCATACACGGAAAGAATTACATCGAGCATTTAACCGGAGGCTCTGCTTTGCACGTCAATCTGGAAGAACATTTAAGCGAGGTGCAGTATCGCCATTTGCTCCGGGTTGCGGCGATGGAAGGTTGTAACTACTTCACATTCAATATACCGAACACGGTTTGCAATGACTGCGGACATATTGACAAACGCTTTTTGAAAGCATGCCCCCATTGCCATAGTAAAAACATCGATTACCTGACACGCATTATCGGCTACATGAAGCGAATCAGCAGTTTTTCCGATGCACGCCAAAAAGAAGCCGCTAAAAGACACTATGCGAAAAACTGGATAGGAGAGAAAGAAGAAATGAGGGTTGAAGAATATGCTTAAATACTATAACTACGATATTGTTTTTCAGGAAATTCCGGATGAAGTGACGTTAGCGGTTAACCTTACCAATTGTCCCAACCGGTGTAAAGGCTGTCACAGTCCGCATTTACAGAAGGATATTGGAGAAGAGCTCAACGAAGCGCGCATCATTGCCTTAATGGATCAATACGCCCGGGCCATCACCTGCTTTTGTTTTATGGGGGGCGATGCCTCTCCATCGGAAGTTCTTGGCCTGGCCCGCTTTATCCAGGTTCACTATCCAGAACATAAAACAGCCTGGTACTCCGGGTGCGCAGTGTTACCGGAAAGATTTGATGTAAAAAGCTTTCATTATATCAAGCTTGGTTGTTATATGGAAGAACTGGGAAGCCTGAAAAGTAAAACCACAAACCAGCAACTACTTCAAGTTCTGCAAGATGGCAGCCTGATCGATATCAGCTATTTATTTAGGCCCGTACAGCAGTCTTGAGCTTTATGGTCAATAAAAGTTCCGATATTTGGGAAGGTGAACATTCAACAACAATGCATTTCAATCTAA
>CAYRHB010000186.1:0-3586 GCA_964424035.1 uncultured Leptolinea sp. | reverse complement strand
GCGACCTGGATGGTGTAATTGCCCGGGCCGAAAAAGTATCCGCATATCCTTTGTTCGTGAAACCCGCGAACCTGGGTTCCTCTGTGGGTATTTCCAAGTGCCGTGGCCATTCTGACTTATTGGAAGGATTATTGGATGCCGCCCGCTTTGACCGTCGGATCCTGATCGAACGGGGCTTGAACAAACCTCGTGAGATAGAAATCAGTGTCCTGGGTAATCAGGATCCACAGGCATCTGTAGCCGGTGAGATCATCCCGGAAGCTGATTTTTATTCCTATTCTGCCAAATACCTCGATGACACCTCGCATCCTTGTATTCCCGCGGAATTGCCGGACGAGATATCTACAGAAATGCGCCGGGTTGCCGTTGAAGCCTACAAAGCGATCGATTGCGCCGGAATGGCTCGTGTTGATTTCCTTATCGACCGTGATACCAACCGCTTCTATTTGAATGAATTGAACACACTCCCGGGTTTTACCCGCATCAGTATGTATCCGAAATTGTGGGATGCCACCGGCCTCCCCTATCCGAAGTTGATCGACCGTCTCGTTGAACTTGCTTTTGAACGGAAAGCTGACCGCGACCACACGGTTCGCACCTATGAAGGATAACGCAGATCTATGACCGGAATCAGCGACATCTTCAATCCCAAACCCAAACAAGCCTCAATGCAGCACGCGGTGCCCCGCCAGAACAAAAAGGTCCGCCGTGGTCTGCTTGATATTCTGTTTGGTCCGTCGTGTTCCGCTGCGAAACCACAGGCGCCGCAATACCCGGTGATCAAACCCATGCCGGGAATTGATACCCGTCCGGTACATTCAGCCACTCCGAAACTGGACAGCCTTTCACGATTGTTCGGGATCAAACCTGACCGGTCACCATTGGAAAACTTGCAGGACCAGATTAAAAAAGAAAAACCCCACGGTGAAACATTGATCCGCAAGGTTTTCCGCAAGCTGCATATCTTTCAGCCCAAAGAACCTGTTATGCCCTCGCGGTCTGTGATTATGCAGAAACATCCAACCCGGGGAGTCGTTATTCCCACCCGGATCACCCCGAGTACTGTTCGCAGTATCAACTCACCGGTCTCGCGGAATTCTTTCCTTGGAAAATTGGGACGAAAAAAATCCTCGCCTTCTGTCGTAGCCACGTATGTGAAACCTGCCCATCCGGAAGAGAAACCGGCTCCCAAAGCCAGGCCTCAAAATGCCAGGGAATGGTTGACGGCATTCCGGGAAAACGCAGTGGGTTTGAAATTCCCCCGGATTTTAAAAGGTTCATCCGCTGTTCAAACCACACCGGTGATCACCCGCCGCGGTGTATACGGTGTTCCCATCCACAAGCAGGCTCAAACCCGCGTCCGCCGTCAGTTGTACCTGTCACTGGGCGCCAGTGGCGCCGAGGTCCGCGTTCCTGCCCTGCCGATCTTTAACCCGAGCTGGCGTATCATCTCCGGCCTCTTGACTGCCGGTTGCATTGCCGCCATCGGTTACCTGGTATATGCTCCTCAATACCAGGTGACCAGTGTTGAAGTTAAAGGATTGAACCGTCTTGATCCCGAACGCATCCAACCCATTCTGGACCTTGCCAACCGGCCTGTGGTCTTTCTGGATGCGGATATGATCAAAACCCGTGTATCGCAGGTACTGCCGGAATTGAAGGATATCCGGGTATCGGTTGACCTGCCTGCTACCATCTCCATCACTCTGGGTGAACGCAAACCCGCCCTGGCCTGGGAATACAATAACGAGGTCAGCTGGATCGATACCGATGGTATTCTGATCCCTGTTCAGGGCGACGGTGGGGAACTGCTGACCATCCTCGCGGATGTTCCCCCGCCTGTCTGGGATATCACAGAGCGCAAGGAGATCATCAAGGCATACGCGGCAGCCGGTGTCCAGTTTGAACGCCATAGTAAATCCGGTTCGTCGTCCACAACCGAAAAGCAGGAAACTGTTTATATGGGCAATATGCAGCAGGTGGAACCCGTGGTTCTGGCTACTGCTGTGCAATTGAGCCTGATGATGCCCGTGGGGGCGCAATTGATCTACAACCAGGATCATGGTTTTGGTTGGAATGATCAATTGCAAAACCTAACCGTATACATCGGTCAAGATCTTAATTACCTGGATGTAAAAATGAACGAATACTCCGCCATTCTCATCGCATTGCAAAAAGACGGTATACGGCCGGGAATGATCAGTCTTGAACATGTACACGCGCCATTTTATCGCTTGGAGAGGCAATAATCATGGATGAGCAGCCTATTGTAGTCGGGATCGACATTGGCACAACGAAGATCTGTACCCTGGTGGCACGCGTCGAAGGTGAACGCACCTTGCGTATTCTCGGTGTGGGCATTGAACCTTCCCAGGGCATCCGCAAGGGGACGATTGTTGACCTTTCCAGCGCAACCCAGGCGATTTCACGGTCCATTGAAAAAGCCCAGCGCACATCCGGATTGGAGATCACATCCGCGCTGGTTAGCCTGGCAGGTTCCAACATTGATTCGGACAACACAAAAGGTGTGGTCGGGATATCAGGCCGGGTCATTGAAATGGCCGATGTGAACCGGGCGTTGGAACAAGCCCAGGCCATCACCCCGCCCCACAACCGCGAAGTGATCCACATCATCCAACGTGGTTTTACGGTAGACGGGCAGGAAGGCATCCGCCTGCCGGTTGGCCTTCACGGTTACCGGCTGGAAGTGGAAGCACATGTGATCACCGCCTCAACCTCAACCGTTGAAAATCTGCGCAAATGCGTGCAGGCATCCGGTGTGGGTGTTTCCCAGTTCGTTCTTAACCCGCTGGCATCCGGTGAAGTCGTGCTCACCGATACCGAACGCGAGATGGGTGTGGTCGTCTGCGATATTGGTGGTGGCACCAGCGACATGGCCATCTATATCAACGGGGACGTGTGGCATACCATGGTGATGCCTGTTGGCGGCAATCACATCACCTCGGATATCGCTCATGGTTTGAGCCTGTCCCTTTCACAGGCGGAGGAAGTCAAGAAGCTCTACGGCAGCGCCTGTATGGAAGAAGTGGCTGACTCTGATGTGTTCACGGTCCGCAAATTTGGTGAAGACCGGTCCAGCACCGTGAGCCGCAAGCAGCTTGCCGAGATCATCAACGCTCGCGTGGAAGAGATCTTCGAATTGCTTCTGCTGGAGATCAAACGCTCAGGGTATGACGGCCTGCTGCCCGCCGGTATGGTGTTGACCGGTGGAAGTAGCCTGCTGCCGGGTATCCGTACCGTCGCAACCAATATGCTGGGCATCCCGGTCCGGATTGCCGGTCCCGAAAACCTGCTTGGCCTGACCGATCAATTGCAGTCCCCGGCTTTTTCAACAAGTGTCGGCTTGTTGAACTGGTCGATCTTGATGAACGATGCCACCACAGTTTTGCGTGGAAAAGGAGGTATACATGTCAATTTGCCCAAAGTGGATATTGAAGCTTTAAAGACGTTCTTTACACGGTTATTACCGTGAGCTAACGGTTGCGTTACATAGAGGAGTGTAGCGTAAATCCGAATCTTAAAGTAAAATTAAGAATCGAGGATTGAGTGGAGGAGAATACCATGC
>CAYRHB010000185.1:0-3617 GCA_964424035.1 uncultured Leptolinea sp. | reverse complement strand
GAAAAACGTGGTTGATGTTGACAAATCCTACGTCCAACAGATCATGGACAATCTGTTCTATGTTTTTTTTGCAAAGAAAGCCAACGGGCCGGATCTATTCAATTATGAATCCAGCCTGGCTTTTTCCATGCGGTATTCCCAGAGCGGTATGCTGCAGCGTGGTGAAATGTTCATTCCGGATGATGAATTGCGGAATATGGCTGGTCTGGTTCAGTCTCAACTCACCAATGTGATGAAAACCATTGACCCCGGAGCCAAAATGCCAGGCGGCAAGAATATGTATGAATTTTTGAAAACTGCCTGGAATGAAAGCAAATGGTTATATCAACGTGATCCCAACCCGGTATTCAGTACATCAGATGAGGGTGGAAACCTTTCTCTTGGTTCTTCTTATATGGCCACGGCTCTTACTTCCAGAGATCCACGTATGGCCATTTTACAGAAGGCCATCAATGAAAGTGCCATGCCTTCTGCCGGTCTTTATGTAAGCAGTATGGGGTCTGAACAGGGCGACCTTGACCGTGATCCCGCCCGTATCTTCCCGTTGGATATCCCTTATTTGAAGAAAACAGATAGCGGATACAAGCTGGCCATGGACCGGTATGCCAGAACGTGGAATGAGGGTACAGGACAATTTGAAGGAGCGTCTGTATCAGAACGGATTGGAAGAATCAATAAACGTCATGGGTATTCGGAAGAAGATGTGAACCGGATATTCAAAACACTCGGTCCGATCAGTTCTCCCAATCAAGCGTTGGTAAATAGCCTGATCAAACCGTTAATGGTCAGTATGGGAGCAACGGATAAGGACTCTGTGCTAACAAAGACCGGAATGATGGCGTCTGAATCCATTGCGGAAACAATGCACCTTTGGAACCTCAATAAAAAAGATTTCATGGGATCAGCGTTCAATACCTATCGACGCAACCTGATTACTGCCGGACTCGCCGGTGGCGGTGGGTTGGATGTTTTGACACACCTGTCCAATAAATTTGCGAATTTCTATCAGTCGGCCATCGACTCTTCCATGACAGAAAACTCTTCTTTGGGAACCATCCTGAATTCTGTTGTTATGAAGAAAAGCAAATCCGATGGTTCTTTATATCTTGGTTGGACGCCTAAACATAATGCAACCGGATCTGAAGGGGAGAATGCAAATACCCGGACGTACAATGCCCCGTTTATGCTGGGTGATCCATTCAAAACCTTCATGCAAAGTGCTTTATCCAGTATTGGATCCGAAGATCTAAATGGAAGCGGTCAATATATGGACTCATGGGGTTTGGCCGCGCTGGTCACTCCATTCGGGGATAATGCTATTCCTGAAAATTATCTATCGGACAAAGATGCTTTCAATCAATTAGTGGTTGACCGGATGGCTACAAATGAAGATTACCGTAATCGAATTTTGGCCAATCAAGCCACCCTTGATAAGGCTCTCCAAGGCGCCAATACACCGGCAATACGCGCAATGCGATTGTCTGCTACTACAGGGCAGATGTTTGAAAGCGGCGCCATTGGAATGAATAGTGTTTTGGGAACAATGGCTCTTACGAAAGTTGAAGCTCGCCGGCAAAATCCCCGAACTCCGGAACAGGCGGAGACTGCTCCTACAAATGAAGAACTGGCAGGTCTTGCTGTAAATATTGGTGGAAAAAACAGAAAATCTTATCTGGACGTAGCTAGTAGTGGTACCGTGGCTCAGATCATGGACGACATGCTGATCGGTCATAGCCGTGATCAGTTTGGGACAACCGATACCATAAATGCCGCCCGGAATATCCCGAATGTTATTCGCGCATACCGAAAAGCAAAGGAATCCGGCTTATTGGCTGACCCCAATGTTTCCGAAGCGTTCAATATGGCTTTGGGACCATTCGGATTTCAGCAGGGAAAAGACAATACAGCTTTCTATGGAATAGACGGTGAGGGAAAGGTAATTGATCTTCTCAATGGTTCAGAAGATGAACTACAAGCCTATGTTGCTCACAATATTGAACTGGCTGAAAAATTAAAGAAAGGTGCATTTGATCCTGGCGTAATCGGTGGACAGGTCAATATACGGGCCAGTGGACTTGGCAACTTAATTTCCAAAAAGTACAAAGATTTGGCGTTGGCAACGTCGGCCTCAGAAGCAATACGGCGTTTCCAGATCGAAGGATCAGATCCCCTTCAGCGTGTGATTAAGGGTTTTTCCGCAGCTTCCGGGCGTAATTCATTTACTCAGCGTGGGAATGATGTGGAAACATTAGTGCTTGGAGAGGGTTTCAAAGGTTCCATGCGTTCAGCCGGTGGCTTCCGTACCAATACAGAGGCCATTGACTACACCATAAATCAATCCACCGAAGGAACTGTTGGTCGAGCTTTGTTTGATTTTGAAAAAGACACAGCCAACCGTATCAACAAAGGGATGTATGGGGTTACTGAAATCGCCCGAAATGAAACCGGGCAAATCGTATCGGGATTTCATCCTGATCTCTTCAATGTATCACTGGCTGATGATGGTTCGCTGAATGTGGCTATCAATGATGTCAAAACCTTCAATACGGCTTCTGGTCATGGAAAAGAAGATTTTCTATCTGAAGGTAACTATCCCATTCAAAACGCCATATACCTGAAAGGTTTGACAGACCGCCTGCAGGGAACAGATAAATCCTCTGTTGACTTCCAGAACCGGATCGCGGAACAAGCTGCTTTGCGTGATGCTTCTGTAAAATTTGGAGATACAACCAAAATCGGGAAAGCACAAAAACAATATATTTCGTCACAAAAGGCCAGATATGTTGAAGCGATGAAATCCGGCAAATTCAATAAAGAATCTGGCTGGTTTACTTTTACTTCTCCATCGGAAAAGAGTGGAACTCATATTTCCATGGGCGGGTTGGAGGAAGTAATGCAAACCCGACAGCATTTCACATTATCTGATGAAGAGCTTCAACAAATCAGTTCTGATCTCGGAACAAGTGCCATGAGTGGCCTGGCTGAAGCTGTTGAGGGTGGTCCTGAATCAATGCGAGTCTTTCGGGAATTAATTCGCTCACAGATTGGTCGGGTAAATGATGTAGGGCAGACGGTTGGCATGAACGACAGTGAAATCCAAGCCATGCACCCGGAATTATTCAAGCGGAAAGACTACTCTCAATTACTAGATGCCACCTTTGGCAACATGTCACCAAAGCAATTGACGTCTGCCTATTCGAAAACGACCGATTACATGAAACACCTTATGAGTGGAGTCACACAGGATTCTCCGCACTATAAGGCAATGGCCAACATAGTCAATCAATCAAACCAACGGGGTTATGGAGCAAAGTATTCCGGAACCACCGATACCCCCAAGGTACCAGGCAGCAATAACGCCGTTCCTCCTGCCAGTGGTGGAAGCGGAAATAATGGCGAACCCCCGGTAAATCCACCGGTCCCTACCGTTCCTGAACCTTCAGGGAATTCTGGTCAGGGTAATGGTTCTGGTTTAGGAAATCCAAAGGAATTTGCTCAAACATTCGCCCAGACCTTTGCGGATATTATGCAAAATACCCAGGGTCAGAGTGGGTGGCGGTCATTTGTAAAAGCGGGTTCTTCTATGCTTCCTGAACAACAGGAAGTTGCCAAAATGA
>CAYRHB010000184.1:0-3689 GCA_964424035.1 uncultured Leptolinea sp. | reverse complement strand
TCCCGCAGGATTTGTTTCCCAAGGATGGGCATGGGTGCGCCGGTTTCAACCATGTGAGCCTGTGCGCGTTCGCGGATGCCATTTGCATCAAGACCGGCCGTATCCACACCTTTTGCCTCCAGCCATATTTTGAGACAGGCGGTGATGGCTGCCGGATCTTTTACTTCAGAATCTTCAGGACTGTGGAAGTAACTGAAATTCGTGATCGTGTCTGGATCAAATCCCTTCTCACGAAGCCATTGTTCTACTACAGCCCGGCGGGCATATGTCTCGTCAGTGGCCAACTGATTTACATCACAACCTTTTTCACCCAGCCACTGCTCGAGGTAAAGCATACGTACTTCATCATCATCCCGGATACTTTCGGGAGAATAATCCTGTTCATTCAGCCATTCCCAGGCTTTGCCGGCTACATCGTTCCAGGATTGGTCGATCAGCCAGGCGCGTGCCAGTTCGGCTTCAATTTCTTTTTCATCCGCCCCATCAAAGACGGGCGTAATCGCACGAAATCCCATCTGTTTCGCAGCCCAACCGAGATGTGTCTCAAGCACCTGGCCAATATTCATACGTCCGGGGACGCCAAGCGGGTTGAGGATGATATCCACGGGATTGCCGTCTTCCAGATAAGGCATGTCTTCCACAGGGACCACACGGGAAACGACGCCCTTGTTACCATGGCGTCCGGCCATTTTGTCACCGGCCGTGATCTTGCGCCGCTGGGCAACGGAGACACGTACCATCTTGTCAACGCCGGCAGCCAGATCCGTGTTGTCTTCACGGGTGAATACTTTAACATCAACAACTTTACCGCGTTCACCGTGGGGCATGCGCAGGGAAGTGTCTTTTACGTCGCGTGATTTTTCACCGAAGATAGCCCGTAACAGGCGTTCTTCCGGGGTGAGTTCTTTTTCACCTTTCGGTGTAATCTTTCCCACGAGAATATCGTTGGGGCCGACTTCAGCACCAATACGGATGATCCCGAATTCATCGAGGTCTTTGATGGCATCTTCACCCACATTGGGGATATCACGGGTGATCTCTTCAGGGCCGAGCTTGGTGTCACGTGCTTCTACTTCATATTTCTCAATATGCACCGATGTAAAGCGGTCATCCTGAACCAATCGTTCGCTGATGAGGATGGCATCTTCGAAGTTGCCGCCTTCCCATGAAACGAAAGCCACAACCACGTTCTGCCCCAGCGCCAGGTTACCCTGCACCGTTGAAGAGGAATCAGCCAGGATGTGTCCCTTTTTGACTTTCTGACCTTTGACAACGGCAGGCCGCTGGTCAATACAGGTGCTCTGGTTTGAACGCTGGTATTTGCGCAGGTTGTATGTTTTTACACCGCTGGCTGACCGGACGATCACCTGCCGGCCGGTTACAGAGACTACTTCTCCGTCATCTTCAGCTACAACCACCTGACCGGAATCCAATGCGGCAAAACCTTCCATACCCGTTGAGATCATCGGAATATCCGGGTTCACCAGAGGTACGGCCTGTGCCTGCATGTTCGAACCCATAAGGGCACGGTTCGCATCACCATGCTCAAGGAAGGGGATCAACGCGGCGCTGATGCCTACGACCTGGTTCGGCGCCACATCCATATAATTGACGGCATCCGGGGTTTGGATGACAAAATCATTATGATGGCGGCAGGAATTTTGATCTTCCACAAACTCGGCGTATGAATTCAGGCTCGTATTGGCCTGGGCAATCACGAATTTATCTTCCGCATCCGCGGAGAGGTATTCAACTTCATCCGTTACGAACGGGTAAATGAAAATGGTGCGGTTTAATTTGGCAATAGCCGGCAGCATTTCCTTGGTAACGCGGTCTTCCTTCTTCCCGATAGCCTCGCCTTTTTCCGTTGCCAGGTCTTCACGAAGCCGGCGGCCAACCAGACGTGGATCGTTGGAGCTCAAGGCTTTGGCGACGCGGCGGTAGGGGGTTTCGATGAACCCGTATTCATTGACACGGGCGAAGGATGCCAGACGGCCGATCAAACCAATGTTCGGACCTTCCGGAGTTTCAATAGGGCAGATGCGGCCGTAATGCGAATGGTGCACGTCACGGACGTCAAAACCGGCACGCTCACGGCGTAAACCGCCGGGACCCAGGGCAGACAGGGTGCGTTTGTGACGCAACTCTGCCAGCGGGTTGGTCTGGTCCATAAATTGGGACAGCTGACTGCTTCCAAAGAATTCACGCAGGGCGGCCACAACCGGGCGGATGTTGATCAGGGAAACCGGTGAAACCTGTTCCTGGTCACGGATGGACATACGCTCTTTAATGACGCGTTCCATACGCCGCATACCGATACGCAGTTTGTTCTGGATCAGCTCGCCCACAGTTTTTACACGACGGTTTCCGAGGTGATCGATATCGTCCTTTTCCTCTTTTTCATTATTAATGAGGATCATGCGGCGGACGAGATAGACAATGTCCCATGCGGTAACAGTCCGGTGGGTCACAGGGATCTTATCAACAAGGTCAAGCTTCTGGTTCAGCTTATAGCGACCGACACGTTCCAGGTCATAATGCCGCTGATCGAACAGCTGCTCGATCATAAATGCTTTGGCGTTGTCCAGGTTGGCCGGGTCACCGGGGCGCATGCGTTTGAAGAATTCCAGCAGGGCAGCCTGGGCGATGGTCAAACCACCGTTCAGGTTCCAGACCGGTTCCTGTCGCATGGAATTGGTGATGAACATGCGGTCAACATTGTTGTCGACATCCTGGAAGAGCGAAATCAGTTCTTCATCCGTTCCGGTCTTAAGAGGAGACTCGGGCAGACCGTCACTGACTGCCGCCAGGGCACGCAGGAAGATGGTGATGGGAACGGTGCGCTTGCGGTTGAATTTCAAAATAATGTAATCGTTCTTGCGGGTTTCGAATTCCATCCAGGCGCCGCGGTCAGGGATCAATTTGGCATTCGCCAGGAAATGACCTGTAGCGCGGTCCTGCGTTGATTCAAAATAAACACCGGGCGAGCGGATAAGCTGTGAAACCACCACGCGTTCGGTGCCGTTGATGATAAATGTGCCCTTTTCGGTCATCTCAGGGAAATCACCCAGGAAGATTTCCGTGCGGACCGGGCTCGGAACTTCAGGTCCTTCCAGCAAGACCGTTACAAACAAAGGAGAGGCATACGTGAGATCACGCTCAATGCACTCGTCAATTGTGTGCTTGGGCTCGCCAAAGCGGTATTTCAGATCCCATTCTTTCAATTTCTCATCGTAGCAGGGGAAATGAAGACGCATACCCTTGTTGTATGATTCGATGGGGGATATTTCATTGAAAAGGTCCCCCAGGTTGTCAGTCTTCAAGCGTTGAAAGGAATCTAACTGAACTTCAATTAAATTTGGCAAGTTAAAAACAGTTGGAATACGTGCGAAACTTTTGGTCTCAAACTCGGAAGCCATGTCTACTCCTGGTTAAACGTGGCGAAAGGGGGACAAAATCCTTCCACCCTTCGATAGTTAGGCAATTGGTAAGTATATCAAAAGCATTTGCGAAAAGCAAGCTTTTTGCTGAATCAATTTCCGATAAGTCCGGGTTTTTATATTTCATGTAGAAAACAGATGAGCACTATGTTTATACCACAGGAGCAATGGAAACTGGCGTTTTTCCAAAATTTCCTGTAGGGGCAAAGTAGTAGAGTCCTAAACTGGCAAAGTTAAAATGTCCTATTA
>CAYRHB010000183.1:0-3757 GCA_964424035.1 uncultured Leptolinea sp. | reverse complement strand
CCGCGTCCGAACCTGGAACAACCCCATTCCATTAGTTATGAAGTGAACCGTGATTCAGCCCGGGCTTGCGAAGGTACTGATAATTATGCCCTGCTGGTCGACCGGTGCGTGGCCGTCACTCCGATCAGTCTCGATTTGACTTCGCGGGTAGATTTAAACGAACTGCATAAGGTGCTGGAAAAATAATCTCCCCAAAATGATATGTCTACCCGACTGAAAGCCATCCTGCAAGCACTGTTTGTGACCGTATTGTGGGCGACTTCGTGGGTGCTGATCAAGTGGGGCCTGGAGGATGTCCCGCCGCTGCTTTTCGCCGGTTTACGTTATGCTTCTGCAGCGGTCATCCTGTTAATTGTGTGGTTGTTTTCTCCCCAGAGGAATCTCATCAAAACCATATCTGCCAAATCCTGGCAGAAGATCGTGCTGGTGGGGATTTTTTATTACGCCCTGGTACAGGGAGCCCAGTTCCTGGGCCTGAAAGACCTGCCGGCAGTGACAGTCAACCTCATCCTGGGTTGTTCCACCATTGTGACCGCCCTGTTGGGAGTGCTGGTCTTGAAAGAACACCTATCCATCACCCAATGGATGGGGGTTCTGTTAACTCCTGTGGGCGCTTACCTGTATTTCTTCCCCATCACTTTGCTGCCCTCGCAGTGGAATGGGATTGTGATTGTTTTCTTTGGTATGCTGGCCGGGTCGATCGGTGTGATCCTTTCTCGTGAGATGAACCGCGAAAACTACCTGCCGCCGCTTACTTTGACAACGATCAGCATGCTGATCGGTGGTTTTATAATGCTGGCAGGAGGATTGATTACCGAAGGCTGGTCTCCCCTGCCTTTCAAAGCTTGGTTAATCATCCTTTGGATGGCAGTTGTGAATACAGCTTTCGCCTTCACACTCTGGAATCATATCCTGCGGACACTGACAGCCGCGGAATCCAGTGCCATCAACAACTCGTTGATGGTTCAGATACCCATCCTGGCGATTATTTTTCTGGGAGAAACCGTTTCACCCAGACAGGTACTGGGTATGGTGATGATCATTGCAGGTGTGGTGATGGTACAGCTTCTCAGGAAGAAGGCTGCTCCTCGACAGGAAACAAGTGCGGGTTCTTAAAGGGGATCAAGGCCATAATCACGGCCGGTTCATACAATCCCTGGCGGTCGATGACATCGGCGGTCAGGATGCCAATTGCGCCATTACCCTGCTTGGAATTGGTACGTCCGAAGAAGATATCATCCGCTTCGCCCAGTTCCTTCCCTGAAGCGACCAGAGCCGCAACCTCTTGAGGTAAGAAGAAAGCGGCTGTGCGGGCAATACCGCGGTTGGACCTGGAATAAACCACCACCCATGCGAAGGTTGCCATCTCTTCGGCATTCCCATCCACGCCTCCTTCAATTCCCACCCAGTAATCAGCCTGCGGCTCCAGGACGCGAGCCTGGCGCGCGCGTGCATCCGCCCCACGCAGGGTTTCGTCATCGCCAATTGGCTGTTCATTGACCGGGGATTGAAACTTGATACCGCGAACCGCGAATTTCATGTCCGGGAACATCCGGGTAAATCCATTTTTTACCGAATTGATCTTTACGGGATTTCCTGATGCGACAATTACTTTTTCCATAATGGGTTCCTTCCGATGATACCTGCAATTATAACTTTCATCATCTCGTTTATTAAACAGGTTGGATTGGGTTTGTAAAAACTTCATTACAAAAAACTTACAATCGTGAAAATCCATCCAATTCAATTGCGCAAATTGTTATAATGACCGATATAGTAAATACTCGCAATGGAGACATTGTGGGTATGTTTTTCTTTACTGCAAGATGACAGGTATATCTATGAAAAAAATTGAAATCATAATTGGAATTTCTCTGTTGATTACGCTGGTATCCGGTTGCACATTCTCTATTAAAAAGACAGGGGCAGCCCTGCCCCCCACAAAACCATCCCAACCGACCGCCACCCAGGTAATTGTGCAAAAGGTTGAGGAAAAAGAACCTACTGCGACACCCATTCCACCAACCGATGTTCCAGCAAAGGTGCCAACCGCGACTTCCACCGCCACACCCACTGAAGTGGACGAAGGATCCATTAATCCACTTACGGGTCTGGCAGTGTCAAACCCGGGTAACCTGCTGTTCTCTCCCGTCCTGGTATCAGTATCCAACTTCCCGATCTCCGTGCGACCCCAATCTGGTTTATCTTTCGCGCCGCACGTCTTTGAGTTCAGCATCGGTGAAGGGATGACGCGTTTTCTGGCCATTTACTATGGAGATTTTGGACCAGAAGACAGTATGGATACCAACCTCGGGTCGATCCGCTCGGGGCGGTTACCCTACGAAGACCTGCGTACGATGTACAATGGTACCCTTGTGATGGCCGGCGCGGATCCAACTGTAAAAGTTAAACTGAACGCTACCGTCTATCGTGAGACGATCACCTTTACTGGAATCAAGGAACTGGCCGAAGATCGGGCAAAAACAAAAGGTTCTCCACAAGTGTCACCCATCCTGACCGATCCTTCAGCCCCTTCAGGCGGTTTGACGGGAACCAATCTGGAGATCATCTGGAATTATCTCAACCGGGTGCGGTGGACCTATGATGCAGCCTCAGGAAAATACCTACGGGAACAGGATACATCAGATAAAAAGAACCCCGGTGCGTATGTGCCCTCCACAGAAAAACTGACCGGCGAACAACTGGCATTCGACAATGTGGTTTTGATGGCTGTGGAGCACAACTACATTAGCCCGACCAAGATTGAGATGAACCTTCTATACGTCCAAAAAGAGCCGGCGATTTTCTTCAGGGATGGGAAAGCGTATAAGATCTACTGGAGTTCGCTGGCGCCTCTGGGCGCGATTAAGTTCTTTAATGCGGATGGAACGCCGTTCCCGTATAAACCTGGTAACACCTGGTATGAGATTATCAGCAGTATGGACGAAGTCGGGCAGCAGGATGACGATTCGTGGAAGGTGAGATTCTTCAATCCATATTAGTGTGTGGATATAAGGACACCACGCCTGATGGCGCGAAAAACAAAAAAAAAAGGGGGGGTAGATGAGGAACCGGCGGTTCCTCATCTACCAACTAACACCTCCTGATCTGGCTTACAGCCAGTCATCTGCGCTCTGCGACTGATATGAACAATGTCCAGGGATGAGTATATGAGTCACCGGAGTTCCTCATCTACCAACAAACACCTCCTGATCTGGCCTTTGGCCAGATTGGAAAAACAAAATTCCAAACCTGCGATTTGTTTTTCTTCTCACTAGGTTTTGTCTACCCGGATCAGTATTATTGGATCCACTCCATTGAGCAACCCGGGTCCTATGAGGTTACCAGCAGTAGGGACGAAGTCGGACAGCAGGATGATGATTCTTGGAAGGTGAGATTCTTCAATCCTTATAAATGTGTGGATATAAGGACACCGCGCAAGGTTCCTCTTGCGCGGTTTTATCTAATTATGTTCCGGAATTATTTCCTGGAATAAAGCCAGTGGTGCCAGGCACAGACCGGCCAGGCTGCCGCCTGTATGCGCTCCCAAAATGGGACCTACCCGTGCTGTGGGTAACCAGTGACATTGAAACAGCTTTTCCATCTCTTCTTTTAACCTGGCGATCGCTTCAAAGTTCTTACCATGCAGTAACTGGGTGCGGAGTTCGCTGCCTTCGGGATAGAATTTTGTTATATTCTGGGCGAGTTTTTGGAGTGCCTTGATGGTGGTGCGTTCCTTGGCAAGAGTATAGTATTT
>CAYRHB010000182.1:0-3870 GCA_964424035.1 uncultured Leptolinea sp. | reverse complement strand
TATTCATGACCGTACATCTGACGTTAACGCGGCAGAATGTTGAAAAAGCCGGAGATATCCTCAAGAAACTTTTAGAAATCATGGGTGACACCCGCAGTCTATCGCTTTCAGCAAATCACCCTGACCTGGCAAAAGACCTGGCTTCGGTTCGTGATCAGGCGATTTTGATGGGGTTCAATCTTGTCTGGGACCTTCCGGTTCCCTACTCCGGATTGAATCCGGTATCCGTTGAGTTGGAGAATGGAAACACTACACCGCATGGTGAAGGTAATGCCTGGCTCTATGTGGAACCTGATGGTGATGTTCTCCCGGCTCAGGGTATCAATAGAGTGTTGGGGAACCTGCTAACTGACGATTGGGAAGCCATCTGGCAAAAGTGCACCCGATAATAAAGCAGGATGCATTTTTTACCGGACATTCATCAACGCTTTCTAGAACAGGCACGCTGGACTGAACAATCCCGCCGCTTGTTTTTCAATGCTGCCGGATTGACATCTTCATCAAGAATCCTTGAAGTCGGGTGTGGAACCGGAGCTATACTTTCATCCATGCATGATATCTGCCCGGCATATTATTTCGGGATTGATATTGAGTTGGAGCTACTCCAGAACGCAATGCAAATGAACAGGAGGGTTGAATACACCTGTGCAGATGTATACCATTTGCCGGTTAATCCTGGTATCTTCGATGCGGTTGTCTGTCATTTTTTACTGTTGTGGCTCTCTGATCCATTTTCCGCGTTGGTTGAAATGAGGAAGGCTACCCGTTCCGGTGGGACGGTTGCAGTTATGGCCGAGCCGGATTACGGCAGCCGGATTGACTTTCCATCTCAATTCCAGAAGACCGGATCAGCTCAACGGGAAGTATTGATCAAACAGGGAGCCAACCCGGATATCGGTAGAAGTATCGCAGAACTTCTTTTCCGGTCAGGATGCCGCGATATTCGCTGGGGAATTCTGGGTTCATTCCATGATTTTCCGCCGGATGAGGGTCAGATCACATCTGAGATGAAAATCCTGCAAACCGACCTCAGCATAGAAATGGATAAACAGGAAATTTCAAAAACCATAAAGAGAGAAATCGAATACAGGGGAATGAACAGGCGGATCCAATTCATCCCGACATTTTTTGCCTGGGGTTTCAAACCATAATCACCTTGATTCAATATTGACATGGCAATTCCAGAGTGCTATTATCTCAAAGCTGTTGATCATTCAGAATATTGCGCCCCATAACGGGGCGTTTGTATGCCGGGAGGTGAAAAATGCCATTCGTCAGTGAATTGATGGGACGAAAAGTAACCGATATTGATGGCAACACCGTTGGAACCCTGGCGGATATCATTGCCAACCAGGCAAATATACCCATCCCCAAGATCACATCCTTAAAGATCAAAAAGGGATCAAGTTATCTTTCCGTTCCGGTGGCCGATGTCGCCTCCCTTTTTGCGCCGGTCATTCCTTTAAACCTGCGCGGTGAAAAGATCGCTGAATACAGTGAAGCAAACGACGATCTGAACCTGGTTGAGGATGTGTTGGACAAACAGATCATCGACACCAACGGGGTTCGTGTTGTCAGGGTCAACGATCTCGAAATAACCCGGGTTAACGGGGAATTTTATGTTTCCAATGTGGATATTGGTGGAACTGGGATATTACGCCGTCTGGGTATCAAGCGCGCAATTCCTTCCATGTCCTCGAAGGCAGCCGGTGTCCTTCCCTCCGGAATGATCTCCTGGGAAGATGTTGAACTTCTCACCCATGATGAACCGATGAGGTTAAAAGTCCCCAGTGACAAGCTCTCTGTCTTACACCCGGCTGATCTGGCTGAGATCTTATCTGACCTAAATCGGCAGGAAGGCAGCAAACTGCTGGAATCGCTGGATGATGAAACCCTGGCTGATACCCTGGAAGAAGTGGAACCCGATTTCCAGGCCAGCCTGGTCGAACAACTGTCCAACGAACGTATCGCGGATGTTCTTGAAGAAATGTCACCGGATGAAGCGGCTGATCTGCTTGCCGAACTTCCCGAAGACCGCTCGGAAGAATTGCTCAACCTCATGGAGAAGGATGAGGCGGCGGACGTGCGTAAACTGCTCACGTTTCCGGAAAATTCGGCCGGCGGTATCATGAATACCGAATTCGTCACCCTTCCGGTCGACCTGACCGCCGGGCAGGCGATTTCCCGCTTGCGTGATACAGCCAATGAAGCCGAGACCGTCTACTACCTTTACGTGACGGACGAAAGGTCACACCTGCTGGGTGTGTTCTCGCTCAGACAGTTGGTTCTGGCAAATCCCAGAACCCGCATCAAAGATTTCATGGAAACGCATTTGATCACTGTAGATCTGACAGATGATCAGGATCATTGCGCGCAGATCATTTCGAAATACAATCTGCTGGCTGTGCCCGTGGTTGATAAAGAAAATGTGGTCCACGGGATCGTCACAGCCGATGATGCACTGGACAAGATCATACCTACCGCCTGGAAGAAACGTCTTCCCAAGCTGTACCATTAATCACGCTTCCGGGATTGATACATGTCCTTTATCAAGAAGTTGAAGCGTTATCGCGCGCGTATCCTGCTTTTGCTGACGGTGATCGGCCCCGGGATTATTACGGCCAATGTTGACAATGATGCCGGCGGCATTGCCACCTATTCCGTTGCCGGTGCGCATTACGGATATACCCTGCTGTGGATGATGCCCCTGGTTGCCCTGGCATTGATCATCATACAGGAAATGTCTGCCCGGCTGGGTGTTGTGACCGGTAAAGGCCTGGCAGATCTCATCCGTGAAGGCATGGGAGTCCGCTGGACTGCGGCTATCCTGGGAATCCTGCTGTTCGTCAACCTTGCCAACACTGTATCTGAGTTTGCCGGAGTGGCAGCCAGTTTAGAGATATTCGGGATCAGCAAATATCTATCCGTGCCCATCGCGGCGGTTGGCGTCTGGTTCCTGATCGTAAAAGGCAATTACAAGACCACGGAACGCATATTTCTGGTTGCCAGCGCAATCTACCTGGCTTATGTCATTTCCGGTTTTATGGCCAAACCGGATTGGGTAGAAGTCTTCCACGCATCCGTATCTCCGTCTTTCCATATGGACGCCGGTTTTGTCACCATTTTCGTGACGATCATCGGCACAACGATCGCCCCCTGGATGCAGTTCTACCAGCAATCGTCCATTGTGGACAAGGGCATCAAGGTTGAAGACTACAACTACGAGAAAGTTGACGTGTTGGTCGGTTCTATTTTTGCCGTTTTTGTTGCCGCCTTTATCATGATTGCCTGTGCCGCAACCCTGTTCAAAACCGGCGTCCGCATTGAAGGTGCAAAGGATGCCGCCCTCGCACTGGGTCCGCTGGCCGGTGAATATTCCACCATCCTCTTCGCGCTGGGGCTTTTGAATGCTTCCCTGTTTTCCGCAGCCATTCTGCCGCTCTCAACTGCATATACAGTTTGTGAAGCCTTCGGCTGGGAAAACAGCATCAGCCGTGATTGGAAAGACGCGCCCATGTTCTTCGGTATCTACACGGCATTGATCGTTCTGGGGGCGGCCATCATTCTATTGCCGATCAAATCGCTTATCGATGCCATGATGCTCAGTCAGACATTGAACGGGCTGCTACTTCCCGTGATCCTGATCACAATGTTGAAATTGATCAACGACCGGCGCATTATGGGGAACTATGTCAACGGGAAGGTATTTAACATCCTTGCCTGGACAACCGTGATCATTTTGATCATCCTGGCCTTAATCCTGATCATTACAACATTCCTACCCGCGGCATTTGCATTTTAATCTGTGAATTATCTTGTCAAGGCTAAGTAGAAATGTCCTATTATTGGCTAAATAGAAATGTCCTATGT
>CAYRHB010000181.1:0-3971 GCA_964424035.1 uncultured Leptolinea sp. | reverse complement strand
AAATATCTCTCCGGACTGCTCTTTCTGCTGCGGTTAATACAACTTTATTCGGGCCCAACCAAATAAATGCAGTTTACTCAACCTGGGAAGATATTCTTAATGCACTTACACAGGCTGCACAAAGCGAGCGGTTGGTGGTTGTGTTGGACGAATTTCCATACCTGGTGACGGCGTATCCACCTCTGGCGAGCATTCTTCAGCGTGTATGGGATCAGACCTTGAAGAACAGCCAGATCATGCTTATTCTCTGCGGTTCCTATATCGGTATGATGGAAGAGACGGTTTTGGGATATCAGGCACCGTTGTATGGCAGGAGGACAGCGCAGTATCTGCTTGAACCTCTTCAATTCAAAGATGCCCGGCTATTTTACCCGTCGTTCCCTCTCGAGGATCAGGTCCGTGCATACGCGGTTTATGGCGGCACACCTGCCTATCTTCACACACTTCAACCCCAACAATCTTTGAAAGAAAATATTCTGGATGGAATCCTCAGCCGCGGCTCGTTCCTGTATGACGAAGTGCGTTTTGTGCTCCAGCAGGAGCTGCGCGAGCCACGCAATTACTTTGCGATTCTGCAAGCCATCGCGGCTGGCAAAACCCGATTGAATGAAATTAAGCAGGCAACCGGGATTGAAGGGGCAACGGCTTATCTGGATACCTTGCAACAGCTTCACCTGGTGGAACGATTAGTGCCTGTTACTGAAACCCAACCTCAAAAAAGCCGCCGCGGAATCTATCGTTTGAAAGATCATTATTTGCGGTTCTGGTTTCGTTATGTTCACCCGAACCGCTCACAGCTTGAACGCGGCGGGGCGCAAATCATCCTGGAGAACCAGGTGATACCGGAAATCGATCACTTCTCCAGTCTGACATTTGAGGAGGTTTGCCAGCAATTTTTCTGGCAAGCCGGATTATCCGGGAAATTACCCTTTGTTCCGACAAATATTGGCAACTGGTGGAATGCCAACGAAGAGGTCGATCTGGTTGTATTAGGGGAAAACGATGCCATCCTGGTGGAATGCAAATGGGCCAGCAAACCAGTGGGGATTGATATTCTGGCAGAACTGGAGAGAAAGGCACAGCTTGTTAAGCCTGAGTTGGGAGACCGTCAAATCCGCTTTGCGCTGTGCTCCAGATCTGGATTTACCCATCAGCTTATGAAGGATGTTGAGCAGCGGATTGATGTCATGTTATTGGATTTGCCAGATATTGTAGGGTCAGAAATCTCATAAGTACGGGGGGATTTGTTCATTTCCGCTGATATTATCCCACTCGATCGGGCCCTTCCACTGACGTGACGCTGATGTTACCGCAGACGTTAACTACCAGGGAGGCATTTTCGGAATATTCCCATATTGATCGATAGACTGCTCTCAATTTCCCGAAATTAAAGCTTGCGCAATTCTGCTTGCAAAGCAGGCCGGCGCGAATAGGTGCTTTTCAACCCATCCAGGTAAGATAACCATTCTTCTTTCCTGCCAGAGGCAAGGTAGGCTTGTTTCATCTTTGCCAGCCAGCGCGCTGCAGTGGCATAATATTTGCTCTGGGTTTTGGCGATTAATCCTTCTGCCTGTTTTCGGCTGGCCTGTATAACCCAATCCGGGCGAAAGGGGAAAACAGCATCCGTAACTTTTTCGATCAGGGAATAATTCCATTCGCCGGCTTTTTTGGCAATGCTGGTCGCATTGTCCCATTCTTCTTCGGAAAGATAAACATCAACAAGCACATCCATGTGGGGTGAGGCTTGAAGAATTTGCATGAGAATCGGTTTTAAATTCCCCCAATTCACCCCGGATAACTTCTTGAGTATGCCGTATAGTGTCAGCGAAGGTAGGCTGGTGAATGCTGCCTGGTACGCTTGGATAGCCTTATCAATTTGTCCCTGGGCCTCTTCAATGGGCCCCAGCCAGGCGCCCAAATCGTGCTTACTGCCGTCGAGGTCAAGCCCTTTTTCTGCCAGACGCAGCGCATCTGGTAAATGCCCGGCGTCTCGCAGTGCCCTGGCAACCATCAGGGCTTCACTGGCTAGTGTTAGAGTTTTCCAGGCAACTTCTTTCGCTTTTTCAAACTCTCCCACCTCTATCTGTTTGAGAATATAGCGTCGATACTCACCAGCTTCAAGACATAACTTAAGATATTCTTCTACACGGTTCTGACGTTGCAATATATTCAGTTTAGCTTCAGTCAGGATGGATTCGTCATAATCATAATCTTCCAACTCATCCAACACTTCCTCAGACCAGCCAAGATTCAGGGCGGCCAGGATCACATCCAGATCATCAATTCCGTAAGCACTTAATTCTTCAACCACAGGTTCCAACTCAATTAACAGGTTGTGACGTTCGGTTTTACTCAGATCGGCGCTCAGAATGGCTTCAACAAGAGGCAGGACCAATTCACTAAAAAAGCCACCCAACTCGCCATCGGAATCATCAAACTGTTCAAAACTTCCACTGACCTCGATTAGAAGGGTGGTCAGGATGATCAACGCCCCTTGTGCATCATCCGCTTCCAGAAAATCATAGGCTGTATCCCGAACATTATCCAGTTGATCGACCATTCCACCCATCATCCAGTATGCTTCTGACATGCGATATCCTTGCAGACTGTGCAATATGCTTTGAATTTGTCGCTTGTATGCCGTCTTTGATACTTCTGTTTTACGCTTATTTCGTTGTTGAGCTGGTTGGGACTTGGCTGATACGGCTGGAATGGCGGTTTGCAGCCACGAATACAAGTCTGGATTTTTATCTACCATTTTGGTGATCAGGTGGACCAGATCATCTTTATCCAGTTGACCCAACAGCTCATTGATGTTTTTTTGCTCGATAAAAGCATCCGGATTATTCAAATAGGTGAGTATTAAAGCAACGATATGCTTGCAGTAACCACCCCAATCATACGGACAGGTGCAAGAAGCCTCCTGAATACCGCCTTCATCCAATTGAACATGGATTTGATAAAACGGCGCACTACTGCCTTCGCATTTTCCGGTCAAAAGGTCATCCTTCTGGAAGGTGTCAAAAACTGCGTCGGATTGGTACAGATCATGCCCGCGAGTGAAGCTTTCAGGGGAGGAACAGGACTTTAGAATATTTACGGTCAATTTCTTTGGCATGCGGATAATCCCTAAGCAATTCTCTGGATGGCGATTCGTCTCTTCTAGTTTTCAGGTATATGCAAAATCCACTAAATTGAACTTTTCAGTCAAAGTTCCTGAAACGAGAAAAATACAAGAAAAAAATTGACCCACCTCGGTGCGCGTGCATAGCAGAGGCGTGGTGGGTACTGTTGGATTAATTATAACCAGGTTTAACCATAATAAGTCCTGCCTGGCACACTTCCTGGCAATCAAGACCCGAATAAGGTCATTTTGTATCGGGAATTAACTTAAATTCAATCTTTGCACCTAACGCTTCAGCGATCTTGGTAAGGAAGGATAAACTAGGAGCGCTGGTGCCATTTTCCAGTCTGGCGATGGAAGGCTGCCGGGTGCCAACCATTTCAGCAAGTTGAGCCTGAGTTAAACCCCTTAACATGCGGAGCCGGGCAACCTGGTAGCCGGGTTCCAATTCCTCTGCAGCAGCGAGGAAATCTGGGTCTTTAATCTTTTCAGCTTCCCAATCTTCAAATTTAGGCATATTCTTTCGAGCCATATTACACCTTATTCCTGCAGCAGCCGCAAGACGTTACGAATCTTTACTTGTTCCATCACAGGAAGTTCTTCGATAAACTCCCTGGGTGGACATTTTCCACGATGATCAACGTAAAATACGATGCTCCACATGTTTTTCCTCTTCTATTATAACAATATTGTTATATTCGTCAAGCGGTTATGAAAAATCATTGAAGTATTTTAAGTCATAGTGACAAAAAAGTTATTCGACTACCAGGAATTCCTGTAATGGCTTGCCATACAATTCCTGTGCCCTGGACCGTGAGATCAAATCCTCAGCCAAAGCGCGATAAAT
>CAYRHB010000180.1:0-3989 GCA_964424035.1 uncultured Leptolinea sp. | reverse complement strand
TAGAAATGGTTATGCCCGGCGACAACGTGAACATGGAAGTGGAATTGATCATTCCGGTGGCGTTGGAGCAGGGATCGAAATTCGCCATTCGCGAAGGCGGTCTGACCGTTGGCGCGGGTGTCATCACCAAGATTATCGCATAGGTGTCCCATGATGGCAAAACAAAAAATCCGTATTCGATTGAAGGCGTATGACCACCGCGTTCTTGACCAGTCGGCCAAACGTATCGTGGAAACCGCCGAGCGTAGTGGGGCACAGGTAGTAGGTCCTGTCCCGCTTCCCACAAAAATAGAGCGGTTCACTGTTCGCCGCTCGTCGTTCATCGACAAAGACTCGCATGAACATTTTGAGATCCGCACTCACAACCGCATGATCGATGTTCTGGAACCCGATTCCAAGACCATTGACATGCTGATGCGCCTCAATCTGCCCGCCGGTGTCGATATCGAGATCAAAATATAGAGCAGGTTTTTCCTTGAAAACGTCCAGACCGGTCGAAGCGCAGCATCTCATTTTGAATGAGGTCCTGCGCCTCGAACGGAGAGATGGACGGAAGGGAAAATAGATCGTGTGGTAGCCCCGAGCTTTTTCGGGGAGACTGGTACAAATACCAGAAAAGTGTTATACTCGGTACGCTTAAAACGTACAGAGGCAAGGTAAGAGCCGGTTCCACCGGTGGCAAGAGAGCCGCCGACAACCTGCCGACTGCCATGCGTCCGGAGATGATGCAGCCTAGCCCAGGCTGACAGTCTCGTCATGAAATACTGATCGAAGGAGAAAACTGAGATGTTGAAAGGGCTCATTGGGAAGAAAATCGGCATGACCCAGATTTTCGATGAGAACGGCGCGGCTGTTCCGGTCACAATCATCGAAGCTGGGCCATGTTTCGTTACCCAGGTGCGCACGCCCGAAAAAGAAGGTTATTCGGCCGTGCAGCTTGGTTTTGACGAAGTAAAGCCGAAGAGGTTGGCTGGCGGTGAGCTAGGCCACCTGAAAAAGAGCAACATCCCCCCGCTGCGATTCCTTCGCGAATTCGCAGTCAAAGATCCACAGGTTACCATTGGAGACCAGGTCAAAGTTGATCTGTTCACCGCGGGTGATTTCGTGGATGTCATTGGTACCAGCAAAGGTAAAGGCTTCCAGGGTGGCGTGAAACGCTACCATTTCCGCGGCGGCCCTGCCACTCATGGTCAATCAGACCGCGAACGCGCGCCTGGTTCCCGCGGCTCTGGCACAACACCAGGTCGTGTTTACAAGGGTGCTCGTGGTGCAGGTCATATGGGCGATGACCGGGTAACCGCGCAGAACCTGAAAGTTGTACTTGTTGACGTTGAACGAAATCTGATCGGCGTGCGCGGTGCCGTCCCCGGCTCCCGCAACGGTCTGGTCATGGTCAAGGAGGCGCGGAAACAGTAGGCGCTGCTTTGCCTGCCTATCCCGCACGAGGAGTAAATGACTATGCAAGTAGATGTCTTGAACATGGAAGGTAAGAAAGTTCGCACGGTTGAATTGCCGCCGTCGGTTTTTGAAGCCCCCATCAACCTTGATTTGATGCACCAGGCGTTTAAGCGCCAGATGGCCAATGCCCGCTTGGGAACACATGACACCAAAACCCGCAGTGAAGTATCCGGCGGAGGAAAGAAACCGTGGCGCCAGAAAGGCACCGGTCGTGCCCGCCAGGGTTCCACCCGTTCTCCGATCTGGAAGGGCGGCGGTGGTGCTCATACACCCCATCCTCATCTGTATACCCAGGCCATGCCGTTGAAAATGCGCCGGGCTGCCATTCGCTCAGCTTTGACCGTGAAAGCCCAGGAATCCAACATTGTTGTGGTTGACGATATGAAACTCGCCGAACCCAAAACCCGGTTGATGGCTGCCGCCCTCAACAGCCTTGTTGGTGCATCCAGCGCTCTGGTCGTAATTCCTGAGAAGAATGAAGCGAGCGAATTGATCGTTCGCTCCACCAACAACCTGCCTGATACAAAAGTTCTTATGGCTGGTTATCTCAATATCCGTGATTTGATGGTCTTTGACAAGCTGGTGCTGCCGGTGGCTGCACTGGATGTCATTGCCGCACATCTGGGTTAGGTTGGAGGCTGACATGACAACACTTTATGATGTACTCCGCCGGCCGATTGTTACTGAAAAATCCAACTACCAGGTTGGCAAACTTCACCAGTATGTCTTCGAAGTGGCGCCCCACGCCACCAAGACCATGGTGAAAGACGCTGTCGAAAAGATCTTCAATGTAACAGTCCTTTCGGTAAATGTAATAAATGCTCCGGCGAAGCGTACACGCCGTGCCCGCAGCCGACGGTTGACTGTCCGCAACAGCGGTTATAAGAAGGCCATTGTGACCTTGCCCGCTGAAGCCCGAATCCCTATGTTTGAAGGGGTGGAGTAATGGCTGTAAAAGTTTACAAACCCATAACACCCAGTCTGCGCAATATGACCGGGTACACCTTTGAAGAAATCACCAAGAGCAAACCAGAACGGTCTTTGATTGTTCCCCGCCAGGCTCATGCCGGCCGCAATAATTACGGTCGTGTTACTGTACGCCATCAAGGTGGCGGACACAAACAGTTCATCCGCCTGGTTGACTACAAGCGCAACAAACTTGCCATTCCCGGTAAAGTGGCTGCGATCGAATACGATCCAAACCGCACCGCCCGCCTGGCATTGATCGTTTATGCCGATGGCGAAAAACGGTATATCGTTGCTCCGCTTGGTCTGAAAGTCGGCGATTCAATTTTGGCCGGGCCACAGGCTGAAATCCGCACAGGAAACAGCCTGCCCATTTCCAGTATTCCTGTTGGTACACTGGTCCACAATGTTGAACTCAAACCGGGTAAAGGTGGCCAATTGGCCCGTTCTGCCGGTTCTGCCGCGCAGCTTCTGGCCAAAGAGGGTGATTACGCCCAGATCCGCCTGCCATCCGGCGAAGTTCGCCTGGTTCTCCAAGTCTGCTATGCCACGATCGGGCAGGTCGGTAACCTGGATCACAGCAATGTGAAACTGGGTAAAGCCGGTCGCAAGCGCCATATGGGTATCCGCCCGACCGTTCGCGGAACTGCGATGTCACCCCGCGACCATCCGCATGGTGGTGGTGAAGGCCGCCAGCCTGCCGGTATGCCCAGTCCAAAGAGCCCTTGGGGCCGTCCTACCCGCGGTTATAAGACCCGCCGGAACAAGGTTAGCGATCAATTCATTGTTCGCCGCCGCAGTTCGGGCAACCGCTAAGCCGAGATTAAGCGAGAAAGAGGGACGCACTTATGTCACGATCGCTGAAAAAAGGGCCATTCATTGAGCCCAAGCTTTTGAAAAAGATCGAAGTTATGAACACCAAGGGCGAAAAGAAAGTCATTCGCACCTGGAGCCGGGCCAGCACCATCTTCCCCCAGATGGTCGGTCACACCATCGCCGTACATGATGGCCGGCGCCATGTTCCGATCTATGTCACTGAAAACATGGTTGGTCATAAACTGGGCGAATTTGCTCCGACCCGCCACTTCCGCGGCCACCTCTCTGAGAAGGCTTCGGGAAAGGGTAAGTAAACCATGGCAACAGATATTCAAGCAAAATTATCAAACTCAACAGTTTCTGCCCAGAAAGTTCGCCTGGTGATTGATCTGGTGAGAGGGAAACCGGCGGTTCAAGCTTTGAACACACTGAAGTTCCTGACAAATGGGGCTGCAGCACCGGTTTACAAAGTTCTGGCATCTGCTGTTGCCAATGCCGAAGAAAACTTTGGCGTGAGCCGTGATGATCTGTTTGTTTACCGCATCATGGCAGATGAAGGCCCCACACGCAAGTGGAGACGTTTCGGAGCCCGGGGTCGTTTCAAACCGATTCTGCGCCGTTCCTCTCATATCACGGTTGTCCTGCGGGAACGCGCTGATTAGCGCCCGCACGAGAACGCGAGCAGACTAAAGGATTAGACCAGGAGAGAATATGGGTCGTAAAGTTCATCCGATTGGATTTCGTCTAAA
>CAYRHB010000179.1:0-4041 GCA_964424035.1 uncultured Leptolinea sp. | reverse complement strand
CGGCGGTATGGCAAAAAAAGTAGCCATCATGATGGATATTCTTGATCGTCATTCCGGAATGAAAATTACAGTCACCAGCGGTGTTGATGGTCATTCTGTGTATGATGCCCTGATTGACAAACCATCCGGTACTCTTCTACACTTTTAATAGGCGCAATGAACAAGCATACAAGGAGGCGATAATGCTTTTCACACGTGAAGTGTTACAGGAACAGGAAGACAAGAACCTGGCACCTTATGGTATTCGCAGTAAAGATTCAAAAGGTCGTGAATTCCCTGAAGAAGAACCGCCCTACCGGACCTGCTTTCAACGTGACCGCGATCGAATTCTGCATACAACTGCCTTCCGCCGACTCGAATATAAAACCCAGGTCTTTTTCAATTTCGAAGGGGATTATTATCGTACCCGGCTGACACATACGCTTGAGGTGACGCAAATCGGCCGGACACTTGCCCGGGCGTTGGGCGCCAATGAAGACCTTGTTGAAGCCATTTGCCTGGCTCACGACCTGGGACATCCTCCTTTTGGGCATTCAGGTGAATCTACACTGTCCAAACTGATGAAAGATCAGGGTGGTTTTGACCATAACAAGCACTCCCTGCGCATCATCACACAACTCGAAAAGCGTTACCCTGATTTTGATGGTCTGAACCTTTCATGGGAAGTACTGGAAGGTATTGTTAAACACGAAACAGAGTATGACCAATCAGATGCCGCAGATTACGACCCGGAATTACGCGGATCGCTGGAAGCTCAGATCACCAACGTGGCAGACGAAATGGCATATACAGCCCATGACCTGGATGATGGATTACGGTCCGGTATGATCACTGTGGATATGTTATCCGGCATTGAACTATGGGAGATTCTTTTGAGTACCCTGGACATAAAAAATGAGAATCTCGATGACCTGACCCGCCACCGGATAATCCGCCGGCTTATCGGGATGGAAGTTACAGCCATGATCAACCAAACCATTGAAAATCTGCGCAAGAGTTCTGTGACCAGTGTTCATGAATTGCAGACACTGAAACACAACATTGTCGGTACCGACGAAGACATGGTCCAGCGTAATCGGCAATTGAAAGATTTTCTGTACCGGAATCTGTACAAGCATTATCGCGTTGTTCGTATGCAGGTGAAGGCGGAGAACACTTTGACCGATATCTTCAACATGTATATCAATGAACCTACAGTCCTCCCCAACCATATCCAACAACTTATTTCTGAACGGGGCTTGTATCGAGCGGTATGCGATTATATTGCCGGGATGACTGACCGCTTCGCTGTTGACGAACACAAACGCCTATTTGATCCCGAAATCCTACCCTGATCAGATAAAAATCCCGTATATTTTCTCCACTCTCTTCTTTAGATGGAGTAAAATTATCGCTCCGAAATCTAAAGGAGATCTAGAGATGGAAGATGTTTCTTATTTAACGGCTGATGGTCTTGCGCGTTTACAGGAAGAACTTGATCGTTTACGAGGACCGGAGCGTGATGCACTTTCAGCCCGGTTACGTGCAGCCATTCAAATGGGCGACCTGTCTGAAAACGCAGACTATATCAGCGCGAAAGAAGAACAGGGGTTTCTGGAAGGAAAGATCCAGGATCTGGAAAAGACACTTCGAAACGTGGAGATCATCGACGAGAGCTCGGTCACCCGTTCTGTCGTGAATATTGGTGCCCACATTACCATCCAGGAAGAGGATTACCCGGCCGAAAAATATCAGGTGGTTGGTCCCAAAGAAGCCGACCCCAGGAATAACCGCATATCCCATGAATCGCCGATCGGGCGCGCAGTGATGGGAAAAGCTATTGGAGATATTGCCACCGCGGATACCCCCGGCGGGCTCATCCAATTTAAAATTCTCAGTATTGAATAAGCAATTATGAATTAACAAGAAACGGCGGCTTCACATGTGAGCCGCCGTTTTTATGTCCTCTATTTACTCAATCAGGCTGATTTCGGCCAAACAGCGAGTTCCAACGTAAGTCGATCAAAATAGCTGTTGGTCGGCATTGAACCACCGCCATAGCTGGCATCGACAATCCTGGCTTCCATTTGAAGTGATGCAGTTTCCAGAAGAATCCGTTTGCCTGGTTCAACCAGCTGGGGTTCACCCTTCGCGACCAGCCTTTGCCGTACATTCGGGTCGTTGAAAGCATGGCTTGACATCATCACTTTGGTGACAGTCTGGATATCATTTTTATCAAACAACCATACTTCAAACGCCGTTACCTTTTTCGGATCACCGACACCGATCGTTTCTGAAATCCCAACCCCGCATTCGCCCAGGAATTCACCAGTCGGGGCATCGATGCTGAAAGAATCATCATAAAGATCGTCACCCAGCATATAGGTCGTCATGAATTGAACAACCGGTGGTTCTTCCATATCATGGTTGGTTCGCGTTGCAGTACTGCTTGCTGCGTCACCGGTTTCACCCTGAGAGGCATACTCCATTTCCTCACCGGTGTAACCTTCATATTCCTCGCTGGCTTCTTCGTCACTCCCGGCGGATTTTCTGCGCCGTAACAACAGGAAAACCAATAAGGCACCCACCAACAATGTCAAACCGCATAAGACACTGAGAAGCAATGTCAGGTTTGTCCTGGAGCTGGAAGGTTTGGTGGTTGCCTGTGTTTCGCCCGGTAATACCAATTCTTCCGTTGTGTCAGTGGCTTCAGATACAGCAGCTTCAGGTTCACCTTTTGGTGTTACAGCCCCTGTGGTCTGTTTAATGGCTGGAATAGGCGCCTGCACAAGTAAAGCCATCTGCTCAATTTCATTCGGGTTGGTATTCCCCGGATTCTGTGCCAATTCTTTTAATGCGGATTGTCCCGCTGATCCCAGGTCCTGCCACCGCTTTAAAGCCATTCCTTCATCTTCATTTCGATTAAAGGAATCGATCATCATCCGCAGATAATCTACCTGTAAATCACTTCGCAGATGTTGTGGGGCAGCATCCGTCCACTGGACTGGCCAAACCAACCAGCCAAGAATAGGTAGACCCACAATTAATCCTGCCACAAATCCGGCAAGTCCTGCGAAAAGAGGGTTTTTGAGCCGCTCAAGAATTTTGTCCATCCGTTCACACTCCTACATAGAGGGTTGCTGGTATTCCATTCTCTTTCACCATTTTGGTAGAAAAAAAAGAATGTCAACAGGATGGTTGCAAAAAGTATGCCTAGTCGGTTTTACCCTCTGTAACCTGCTCTTGCAGGAATGTCTCATTGCATTGAAGACATTGGAATTCTCTTTTATTGGCTATCACCAGAACCCCGCCGCAATTTGGACAGGGTATTGGAACAGGCTTCTTCCAGGAAACAAACTGACAGGATGGATAGTTGGCACAACCGTAGAAGAACCGCCCTTTGCGTGATTTCCTCTCTACGAGATCGCCACCATCATCTGGACACTTGACCCCGATCTTTTCAAGAAATGGTTCAGTATGCTTGCATGTGGGATATGTACTGCATGAGATGAACTTGCCATACCGTCCCCAGCGGATCACGAGGTCATTCCCACAAACCGGACAGGGTCTGTCAATTTTTTCCGGCTCCGCTTTTACTTCCGGCATCTCCTTGCGGGCTTTTTCGATTTCCTCTTCAAAGCCTCCATAAAATTCACGGATTACATCCACCCAATTCATTTCATTGGTGGCAATTTTGTCCAGATCTGCTTCCATGGTTGCAGTGAATTGTACGTCGACCACATCGGGGAAATGCTCAACCAACAGGTCTGTTACCAGTATTCCAGTATCAGTGGGGAACAGGCGTTTATTCTCTCGATTTACATAACCACGTTGCTGGATGGTCGAAATTGTTGGAGCATATGTCGATGGACGTCCAATTCCATTCTCCTCCAATGCGGCTACCAATGAGGCTTCTGTGTATCGAGGCGGGGGTTGGGTAAAGTGTTGCTCAGGGATTAGCCGATTCAGGTGTTGCTTTTGACCTTCCTGTAATCACTGCGGGATTTTCTGGTTTTCTTCTTCGTCTTTATAACGATCTTCATTCTTAGATTCTTCATTAAC
>CAYRHB010000178.1:0-4097 GCA_964424035.1 uncultured Leptolinea sp. | reverse complement strand
AAAAGATGAGTTATATCGGACCTCCAAAACACCCTGGATTATTGTCTCTTTTTGACCCTTCATTTCCTTTTACTGAAGTATTAAAACAAGATATTGGTTAAGTTTGAGAATAAACCTTGGAATAGATCTGTGAATAACCCCAAATCGAGTAGAGACAATTATAATTAATAATCCAATTTCAAAAATCTCCGGAATAAAAAAATGATGAAATGTGAGTCTCATCACATGAATTCATTTTTTGTGTACAAAACTATGGGATTTGATGCTCGGATTCATTTAGATTGGTCGAGTTTATCTGTAAATCTGGTTTGGCAGGGATTAATTGAATGCAGATAAATGCTCCAAAACGATCATATGGAAGTGGTTGACATAGTATGAAGAAAAAGACAAAGCTGGAATGAAATCCTCTCAAACAACCCGTGGATATTTCATAGCGTTTGCCGCAGCGGTGATCTTATCAACCACTGCAATTTTCATCCGCCACCTTTCGGTGGTTTATAAACTGCCGGCGCTGGTACTGGCATTCTGGCGCGAATTATTTGTCGTACTGACCCTGTTTGTCATTTTGAACATTACGCATAAAAGTAAATTGCGTGTAGCAAAACAAGATCTGTTGTACCTGGTGTTATACGGAGTAGTACTTGCGGTATTTAATGCACTCTGGACAACCTCTGTCGTCCTGAATGGCGCGGCAATATCAACCGTTCTGGTTTATTCGTCGGCGGCTTTCACGGCGCTGCTGGGATGGTGGTTGTTAAAAGAAAACCTGGGATGGATCAAGCTTCTGGCGGTTCTAATGAGCTTCGGCGGTTGCGCCCTGGTAGCCGGTGCACATGACCCGACTGTGTGGCAAACCAATCTTCCGGGCATAGTCATCGGCGTGTTATCGGGGTTGGCTTACGCCATCTATAGCCTGATGGGACGGTCGGCTGCAAACCGGGGAATAAATGCCTGGGTTACCATTATGTATACCTTCGCATTTGCCGCCTGCCTTTTGTTATTGACCAACCTGTTGTTTGGCGGGATGCTCCCGGGAACGGCCGAAACGCCTTTGGATATGTTCTGGTTGGGGAACGCCTGGACAGGGTGGGGTGTTTTGTTGCTCCTGGCTGCCGGCCCCACTGTTGCCGGTTTCGGCCTGTACAACGTGAGCCTGGGATACCTGCCTTCCAGCGTAGCCAACCTGATCGTTTCGACCGAACCGGTATTCACGGCTCTGATCGCTTATGTATTATTGGGTGAACAAATGTCTGGCGTCCAGGTATTCGGGAGTCTGTTCATACTGGGTGGGGTGGCATTGATGCGTGTTTTTGAAAAGGAACCCTTGCCGGAACCCGAACCTGTGGGCATCTAAACCAAATTGAGATTGTACGTTTTAAGGATGGGATGGCTGAACAAACGGAAATTTCGAACCCACAAGAAAACAGTGAGATGAACCCATACCCGGAAGAAGTGCTAAAGATCCTGCGACGCAGCCCGGAGGAAAAGACCGCCCGCGCGATGGAAGTATTACGGGAAGCAAAGATTATGTCGGTGGAAAACCTTCAGGCTGCCGGATTTTACTCAAAAGAGGAACTTAATACGGTCACCTGGGAGCTGCTGCAAGACCCGAATTATTCTAATGCGCAGCGCCGACGAATTCAGGCGATTCGCGATTCTGCCTTAAGATAAGCGGCGACCCTCAGGGTCGCCTTTCATTGCGCCAGCGATTGTATCAATTCCGTATCCCGTTGCCTGGTCAGAAACTTTATAACCTGATTAACGTTATTATAATGAAGCAATATTTATCGTAGGAGACAGGGTATGGACGAAAAACTGTCGAATAACCGGCGTATACAGCGCACTAAGGTGGCAATTCAAAACGCACTGGTATCATTGATCGCGGAAAAAGGTTTTGATTCGGTGACGGTCAGGGACATCTCGAGCAGGGCGGATATAAATAGAGGGACATTTTATAAACACTACAATGATAAGTATGATCTCCTGGAAAAGATTGAACTTGAGATCATACATGATGTCGAAGATATTGTCTTGCAATCCCAATCCCTTAATTACGCGGATTTCAACAGTGAAGATAATCCGCTCCCCATCGTGGTGACCATGTTTGAATATATGAAGGAAAAAGCAGCTCTGGTTACAGCCGTCCTCGGGCTGGTTGGGGATTTTGTTTTCCTCACCCGATTGGGTAAAGCGGTTGAGAAAAACCTTAAGCTGGGTTTCCTGGCGGGGTTAAGGGCACAAAATTTCCTGATACCCAGCGAGTACCTGATCTCCTATACCATCTTCGCGCATTTCGGGGTCATCCGGACGTGGCTTCAGAATGGGTGCGTTCAATCACCGCGCGAGATGGCGATTGTTCTATCGAAATTATCGATGCACGGTCCGCTTCAAATGGCGGGGTTTGTGATCCCGGCAACCTGAGCCAGGACAATAAATAGATCACAACAAACTCCGACCCGATAAAGTGCACCGGTGGACGAATATCAATGATCCTGTGAAACCGGATAAGAATAATCAACAATAATTTATAAAGTGTTCATTTTTCATCACTTTCTTCGTTATTGTTCGTTGACCTCAAATCCAAGGCTGCCTATACTAACAATAATCAACAATGTGTTGATTAACAGATGAAATTCTATTGACAGTTCCGGTTGGAAAAACCGAAATGGCGGTCCGGAAGGTGCCATAGCTTTTTAATTGAAGCCGTATCTTCTAGATATGTTTGCGTGTTTTTTGTAGTAAGGCCGGGTTACAAGATGGTACAAGGATCCAGAAAGCAAGGTAGCACATGATGGTTTTTAACCAGGAATTCACATGCCGGTTGGGGATTGATATCGGTTCTACAACAGCAAAAGTAATCTTTCTCTCACCGGAAAACAAACAGTATTTTTCTTCCTATCAACGGCATAATACAGAAACCCAGTCCACATTACTGACAATCCTGCAAGAAGCGGGGAAAAAATTGGGCAACCCGCAGGTTGATCTGATGATCACGGGATCTGCGGGAATGGGATTGGCTGAGACATTTGACCTGCCTTTCATTCAGGAAGTGGTGGCATCAGCGGAGGTGATCAACCGGTTTTACCCTGATGTACGAACCCTGATTGACATCGGTGGTGAAGACGCAAAGATCATTTTTTTTGATGAACAATATCCCCCGGATATCCGTATGAACGGCTCGTGTGCCGGTGGAACCGGGGCGTTCATTGATGAAATGGCCACCCTGCTGGGCGTCCCGGTTACTGCTCTGAATGATCTGGCTGCGAACTCGACAATGATCTACCCGATGGCTTCACGCTGCGGTGTGTTTGCCAAGACCGATCTGCAGAACCTGCTCAGCCGGCAGGTCCCCAAAGAAGATATTGCTGCCTCGGTTTTCCACGCAGTTGTTTTACAGACGCTGGCAACACTGGCGCGTGGACGTGATGTTTGTCCGGCGGTATTGTTCAGCGGGGGACCATTTACTTTTATGCCATCTTTAAAGGCAGCCTTTACAAAAGTGCTGAACCTAAAAGAAACTGATATGGTCAACGCGGAATCACCGGAACTTTTACCCGCCATGGGTGCCGCGCTGGCAGATAATGCCAACCGGAAGACCATGTCCCTCCGGGAATTGATATCCATATTATCTGAAGAAAAAGTCCATGTGCAGGCACAGGTCAACCGGCATAAGGCTCTTTTCACTTCACCTGAGCATTTCTTGGATTGGAATAAGAGGCAGGGGGAAAACCGGATTGAACGCATCGATCCGCAAAATTGCGAAGAAGGCGACTACTTTCTGGGAATCGATTCCGGCTCAACCACAACCAAGATTGTTCTGATCGATGAGACCGGCCGGGTGGTGTTCAGCGATTATTCCAATAATGCGGGTAATTCCATCCAGGCCACACAAGCCGGTCTGATCCGGATGCGGGATGTTCTTCAATCGGCGAACAGTGGACCAATTTCAGATGTTTCTCGATTTCATATCGCACGGACCATGGTGACCGGTTATGGTGAAGACCTGATCCGCGCGGCTTTTGGAATGGACGAGGGGGTGGTTGAGACGCTGGCCCATTATCGTGCCGCGAGAGCTTTTGACCCACAGGTATCTTTTA
>CAYRHB010000177.1:0-4250 GCA_964424035.1 uncultured Leptolinea sp. | reverse complement strand
CCGGGTTCACAGGAGCCCGGCCTTTTCTTTTCTGCTTACAGCGGCTTGCGGTAACCGCCGCTGAAAGTTAGAATCGGAGTATGAACTTTAACCTTTACACAGAATTTCCCGAACAACTCGCAGGTGAGTGGACATCTCTTTTACAGGAGAACGCGTTACAGGTTCCGTTTCTTGAATTTGAGTATCAAAAGATCTGGTGGGAAACCAGAGGCGGCGGCGAATGGACTGATGCCCGCCTAATGCTGATCACCGCCCGTGAAGGCGGGCAACTGGTTGGCATCGCGCCCCTTTTCCTGACGCGCCTGCCGGATGGAACGACTGCCCTGCTCAACACGGGCAGCGTTGAAGTCTCCGATTATCTTGACCTGCTGGTCAGACCGGAAAAGCGGGAAGAATTTATTGCCGGTCTGATTGAATTTATCCTCGCGCAAAAAATGGCAGGGCTTGAAACCATCAACCTCTACAATCTACTGGATACTTCACCAACCCTTCCCGTCCTTCAAAAACTGGCGGAAAACAAAGGGCTGTCATTTACCGTTGAAAAACTGCAGCACTGCCCGTACATCCCCCTGCCGGGTGACTGGGAAACCTACCTGGCCGGTATCGATAAGAAGCAGCGGCATGAAATCCGCCGCAAGATGCGCCGCGCGGAAGAAAGCGAGAGCGCTGTCAAATGGTATTTTGTGACCGACGTGACGGGGCTGGATTCGGACGTGGACGCGTTCCTGGAATTGATGAAAAATGACAACGACAAGGACGTCTTTTTGCGACCTGCCATGCAGGATTTCTTGCGCCGCCTGATCCACTACGCGTTTGACTGCGGCTGCCTGCAACTGGCATTTCTCGAAGTGGATGGAAAAAAGGCAGCCGCCTACCTGAGTTTTGATTATCGCAATCAGATCTGGGTATACAACTCCGGACTCAACCGTGAATTTCAAAGCCTGTCTCCCGGCTGGGTATTGCTGGGGCATTTGCTGCAATGGGCTATACAAAACGGCCGTACCATGTTTGACTTTATGCGCGGTGACGAAGAATATAAATACCGCTTTGGGGCGGTTGATCGCTTTGTTGTGCGGGCCTGTCTAATCCTGCCGAAATAAATCTCTCTATTTTTCAGGAGGAAACCAATGGAAATCAAATCAGTTCCCATCGAAAAACCGGAAGATATCAATTTCATTCTGGGCCAATCCCATTTCATCAAGACCGTGGAAGACATTCATGAAGCCCTGGTGTCTTCAGTTCCGGGCATTCAATTCGGTCTGGCGTTCTGTGAAGCCTCCGGAATGTGCCTCATACGCTGGTCTGGAACAAACGATGAGATGATCGAGCTGGCAAAAAAGAACGCGGCGGCCATCGGTGCCGGTCATTCCTTCCTGATCTTTCTGGGAGAAGGCTTTTTCCCCATTAATGTGTTGAACACTGTAAAAAACATCCCGGAGGTTTGCCACATCTTCTGCGCGACAGCCAATGATACCCAGGTGTTGGTGGCTGATACCGGTTCAAGCCGCGGGATTTTGGGTGTGGCGGAAGGTTCCAAACCCAAAGGGATCGAAACCGAACCTGATATTGCCTGGCGCAAGGATTTCCTGCGAAAGATCGGGTACAAAGCCGGGTAGCCCAATCGGCATTGTTCTTGCAACAAAACGCATGGACGAATCTAAATGCCCCGCCCAGGAGGCAGCCATGCGTAATGTTGTTCTGATCTTACTTATTTCCACATTGTTAACCGGTTGCGGGATGGTCCCGTCGATCAAACCGACCATGTCTTCAGAGGAAATGGCAACCCGGGTGGCTGTTTTGTTGACGGCCATGCCTACTGCCACCGGAGAGGTTCCGGCTTTGCCGGCGGTGGAATCCGGTCTTCCTACCCCGGCTGAACCGCCGCTTGAAGGTGAGATAGGCGCGATTGCCACGCCCACGGAAGGATTTGTGGAAGTGCCCGCCGAGAATACACCTGCTTCCAACCCAACCCTTCAGGTGATTCTTAACCCGACCGCTACCGAGGCGTTTACTGCCACACCGCCTATAGCCATGCCCAGTGATACCCCCACTGTGACACCCATTCCGCCCACCTCTACGCCCGGTCCGGCAAACACTCCCGGTGGATTTGTCACGGCCACGTTCGCGGCATCTGACCCACGTTCAATTCTCCCGGTGCCCACCTGGACGGACACCATGGATAATGGAAAGAACTGGCCGCTCGGTGTGGATGCCTACACCTCCATTGACTTTCAGAATGGGTTTATGGTGCTGACCGGCCTGCAAAAAGACAACGGCTGGCGGTTGACCACCAATGATATAGATAATGCTTATGTCGAAATAACCGCCAAGAATGGCCCGACCTGCAAGGGTTCAGATAAATGGGGTGTCATGCTGCGCTCTCCTGACAGGGCTACCGCCAGTCAGGGATACTGGTTCAATATCACCTGTGATGGCAGACTGGCATTCCAGAAATGGGATGGCGACGAGACAGACTCCAAACTTAAAGTAGTAAATCTGCTCAACTGGACGTCCAACTCCAACATCAAACCTGGCGCCAACGCGGTCAACCGTGTGGGTGTTCTGGCGAAAGGATCTCACTTTACCCTTTTTGTGAATGGTATTCAAATTGGTGAGGTAACCGACAGTGCTTATCCCAGAGGCGGGTATGGCGTGTTGATAGGCGCGAAAGATACCGAACGCTTCAATATTTACGTTGATGAAATCAGCGCCTGGGTGAATCCGCCCATGTAGTTGCCGGGGATTGTCTCTTCCCAAAAGCATTTGTGAGGGTCGGCTGTGACTGACCCTCTTTTTATACCAATTGAATATCGTTGCGCGGTTTCCACCTGATCTGAAAACCTTCTTGCTGGCAAGCCTCTTGCATCCTGTTGGTGATGAAAACCTTACTGTCATGTTTCTACAGGGAGCCGAACCATGGTTAAACCTGTAACCCGTGTTGTTAAAAATGTGGCCAGCCCGGTGCACCCTGGACGCGCCACGAAAAGACCTGCGCCGCAGGTGAAAAAAGGTGTTCCCCGCCAACCGCACTCATCGGTGCGTATGATGAATACAGTTAAAAACGGCAGACTGTGGACTCAAATAAAAAAATTGCTGGCGAAAATTCCCGGTTGGAACGACCTGTCTCCGGAACGGCGGCTCGATATTATTGGCGCCGGCTGCCTTGTCGTCGTGCTGCTTACCCTGCTCAGCCTGGTCACTGAGCAGGACGCGGCGGTTTCCGCGCAGTGGGTCGTCGTGATCAGCCGGATGGCCGGTTGGGGCATGTACGTATTGCCGTTTGGCTTTCTCATTCTTGGCTTCTGGCTGGTATTTCGCAGCCTGGAGACGATTCCGCCGCTTACCAACGGCCGGGCAGTCGGACTCTTCCTACTATTCCTTAACCTGTTAACCTGGCTGCACCTGCTGGCTGGCGGCGGCTGGGATCTGGCATATGACGGAATGGGAGGAGGCTTTATGGGGGCGTTCTTTGAGCGCCTGCTGATCACCGGATTGGGCACCCCGGGCGCGCTGCTCGTTTTGATGGTCTGGTTGTTTGTGGCCGGGTCATTATCCCTGCAATTGCCGCCACCCTTATTCAAAGATAGTATCAACCGGCTGCGTGCCAGGTTTCAGGACGCCGTTGAATCCTCCCCCATATCTGATTTTATGGATACGTCCGGCTTGCATCCCCAGACCCAGACAGGCGGTGCATCCACGACGCCGCTACCGCCAGGCTTTCACCCACTGAATACCATGCCAGAACGTCGGTCTGCCGTCAAACGTATGCCGGGGGTGTCGGTGCGCCCGGTGAAAGAACCGGAAGAACGGTCAGCCCCGCCCGCGCCGGTAAACGAATCTCAGAAATCCGTATGGGTGTTACCGCGGGTCAATGATATTCTGGACCCGGCGGAACCTGTGTTCATTCAGGGGCATATTGATACCGATCGCGCCCGAAAGATTGAGGAAACACTTAAGCTGTTCAGCGCTCCCGTGCATGTGGTCGATATCCAGCGTGGACCGACCGTCACGCAATACGGGGTTGAACCGGATTTCATCGAAACACGCAACGGACCAACCCGCGTCAGGGTGTCAAAAATTGTTTCCCTGGCCGATGACCTGGCCCTGGCGCTTTCCGCCCAGCGTATTCGTATCCAGGCGCCCGTGCCGGGCAGAGGATTTGTGGGGATTGAAATCCCCAATGAGGAGACCAGCAAGGTTGCCCTGCATGAACTGGTGGATAGCGACGCCTTTAAAAAGCTGCGCAGCCC
>CAYRHB010000176.1:0-4418 GCA_964424035.1 uncultured Leptolinea sp. | reverse complement strand
CCAGGAAATCGGTGAGCATGACCTGAATATTACGGGTATCGTCAACAACAAGGATTTTTCGTGCCATAGGATTATTATAGCCAAACCGGTTCGGGTACCCTGGAGGGTTGGACAACCGGTCCAACCCTCCAGGGAAAATTTTTAATCTTCATCTGTACTGAATGCCAGGCTGGACGGGGTTACCGGGCAGGTCCATTCATCATCGGTACGGTCTTCATAAAACACTTTGATGTTGACCACATCCCGCAGGAAATCCACTTTACCGATGGCAATCCGCTTGATCTTCAAACCGGTGCGTTCCTCCAGGTCAGCCTGAAGTTCATCCCGGCGTTCCGGGCGGATCAGTTCGATCCGTTCGTAAATGATCTGTTTGGATGCTTCGTACTTGAATCCCCATTCCTTTTCCAGAAGGTACATAATGATCAGAATGGCGATGTTCGCTGCCATCAACTGCGGCCAGATTGTCCCGTTAACAGCGGCGGAATTCATAACCGGTAATGCTGCGATGATAAAGAGGTAGGTCATCTCACGGATCGGAAGGGGATCTGTCCGGTAACGCAGGATGGAGAAAATGGCGAATAAACCGAAGCCCACACCCACACCGATCTCGATGGCAGAGAGAAAGCTCAAAACGAAGAAGATGATCGTGTTGAAGGCAATGAAGGTAAAGACATAGGATTTATTATGGGTCGAAGGATAGTAAATAAACCTCACGATAACAAAAACAACCAGCAGGTTGAAGAAAAAACTCAGGATAAAATTCATCAGGGTGCTCATTTTACAGGGTTCCTTCCATTAACTTATTGATCCGCATCATCTTGGGTTTGAGTGCGTTCTTCTTAACCTGTTCATACAACATGGCCACACCCACGGAGTATTTACTGAATCCCTCTGCATGGATGCGCTGATCACGCATATGTTGCAGGAAGGGTGAGTCGCCATTTCCGGCTGCCATCTTGACTTCGGCGATGGCCAACCCGGTCATTCGGGCAGCCCGGTCAGCCGTATAAACCATCAAATCGACATCCAGTGTCACCCGTTCGTTCAGTTGTCTGCTGACAAGGGTAAGACGGGTAAATGTGTTCCATAATTTGGGTTCCAGACTGCGGCCATCCACCGGCATCACACCACTCAGCCACTTATTGGATTCGGTCGACATTTGAACCACCTGTCGTTGGGTGGGGATGCGGTCTTTGATGGTCCGGTTTTTGCGGGTTTTGTGTTTGACTTCCAGGAAGGAACACTGTGAGTCGACATACTCACGACTGCGTACCTTGTAGCGTTCAGCGCGGCCGGTTACGTGATCGGTAAATAGCTGGAAATCGGGCGTATCAAAGTAAAGTGTCCGGTAATGATTCAACCGTTGGCCATTGATCTCCAACATCCAGTAATCAGACTGGACCGCAGACAGGGCGGTTAGGAGTTGGCTGGTGGTCATAACAAATTTGGTGTCCACCCTGTTGAGCAGGGCAACCGCATCCATTTGTTTAAGGTTTATGGGGGCAAATCCACTTGCCAGGGTTTTCAATTCATCTGTGTACGTCGAACGTGTCCGGAGGAAAGGTGCAACCGTCCAGGGCTGAGGGTTTATGGTTTGAAGCTGGGTGAGTACAGGTAATGTGGTTTTCATCTTGATCTCTCCTGCGGTTTGTTTCCGCGTCTTGATTGTCTTGATAATAGCCTGCCTTCATGGACGAGTGGTTTATTTTTGGTATATCGCTAGAGATATCCTCCAGAAATGAGGAAAACCGTCAGTCGACGGTTTTCCATAAGGAGGAGAAGAATGAAGCCGGGTTATTGTTGGATTGGTTGCCCGCCTCCGGGTCCACCACGTCCACCCATTCCACCACCAGGTCCACCCATGAATCCACCGGCTGATCCAAGTGTGGTGATCACACTGGAAAGGGTTGCTTCCTGATACAGGGTTCCACCTGAATAAGCACCCCCTTCAAACAGGCCGTTAAGGTTGGTTTCACTGGAACTCCCGCCAAGATATATCTGATAGGTTTGACCGGTGACCAGATCGGGCGACGATACCAGCAGGGATTGGAAGGACTTGGCAGGGGCAAAGGTGATCACATCTTCACCGGCAGCGGTACGAATACTCACAATTGTTCCAGCAGCCTGTGCAGCATCAAAATTCACCAGCAGGGAATTCTGTGACGAGTATGACCCGGGTGCCTGCGCCATTCCGGCACTGCCGGCTGCGATGAGTATTCCGCCATTCATTTTAAAACCCGAGTCGTAATCGAGGGCGCCGTTCATGTTTTCAATCGGACCGTTGACGATTACCAGACCACCGGTCATTTCTACCGCGCCGTTAGAATCCAATCCGTCTCCGTCAGCATCCACCAGGATCATGCCGCCATTGATATACAGATAATTACTGCCGGTGTAAGTGAAGGACTCCTGTCCGGCGGCTTCGCCCATTCCTGGACCCATTTGTCCGCCGCGTCCCATCATTTCTCCTTCACCGGTACCTGTGGATACGTTGATTCCGTCATCACTGGCTTTGATGTTGATCTCACCGCCATTCAGAGTGATGACCGCCCCTTCAATACCTTCATATGATTTTTGTATATTCACAGTTCCGTTATTGATGGTGACTGCCGTATCGGAATGCATTCCATCATCACCAGATGAGATGGAAAAAGTTCCGTTATTTACCGTCAACGTGCCACCTGCGTGGATAGCATCTTCCGCGGAATCGATTACAAATACACCGTTTTCAACTGTGATATTGCCATCCGCTTTGATGGCTTTGGCGGAAAGAGTGTCAGCGATCGTCTGTGTACTTCCACCACCTGAGGTGAGCGAGAATTCGCCACCGGAAATGACTATATCCGATTGAGCCGATATTGCATCACCACCCGATAGGACATTGATCACACCCGTTAAAATCTGCACAAAGCCGGTGGCTGTGTCTTCAGAATTATCTGATTTCAATCCGTCGCCTGTAGAGACAACAGACACTGAACCGGATTTGATGACCAGGTAATCTTTCCCGCGGATTCCGTCATCCACGGCATTGACCGAGATCGTTCCACTGTCGATGATCAGACAGTCTTTGCCATTGATCCCGTCTTCGTAATTTCCGTTGATTGTTAACGCACCATTACCGGTGATTGTCAGATCTGCTTTACTGAATAACACGGCATTGGGTTCGTCTTCATCCGGGTTGGCAAATAAATAGGTTGCGCCATCGGTCAGGGTATTTTGAGAACCATCAACCAGCACAATGATCACTTTTTCCGCTTTTTCAATAAACACGGGAGAACCAGAGGCATTGTTAATGACCGCGTTGTCCAATATCAGGCGGACGGTTCCTTTTTCGTCCGTGCTGACCGTGATTTGTCCATTGGTCAGGGTACCGCTGATGCGGTAATTGCCGGCGGACGTGATCACCGCCTGACTTCCGTTCGCTGTGATGCCTTCACCAGACGCAGACAGATTGTCACCATTCAGCGTGACTGTCACCTCACTGGCTGTATCCCAGGTGTAATCTGCCACATTGTCATGCGTATCTCCCATGGATTGGACGGAGTTGTCAGAGGTGACTGATTCAATGGTTTGAATCGTACCAACCTCTGTATCTGTTACCACCACGGGAATCGTTGAAACCGTGGCTACTCCCGCGGAAGTGCAGGCGGTCAATACTACCAGCAGCAATAAAGTAGCTGCAATTTTGATTTTTTGTTTCATGGTCTTCTCCTGATGTTCTATCCAGTTTCAATGTATTTTAGAGAAGTACAGAAAACAATTGGTTTAAATTCGGTATACCCCTCCGACGACATGGATGATCTGAGCAGGGAACAAGCAATGGAAAAGCATTTTTTTGTAAAGTCCTTTACTTGGATTGTTAAGCGATCTATAATAAACTGACCAGTCAGTCAAATATAGGAGACGATTATGTCACCCAGACCCGATGTCAGCGATGCCAGAAAGAACCAGATCATTGATGCCGCCATCCGTGTTTTTAACAGAGCCGGATTCAAAGACGCCCGGATGGAGGATATTGTCAAAGAAGCGGGGATTAGCAAGGGATTGGTCTACTGGTATTACAAGAGCAAGGAGGAGCTGATCATTGCCATCTCTGACCGCCTTTTCGGTGAGGAATTCGTCCGCATGGAGCAGGCGGATGATCCGACCATTCCTCCACAGGAGTGTCTGAACCGCTATTTCGACCTGTATATAAAAGATCTTACCGGTATGATGGCATTCATTCCGATCATCTACGAGTTATATGCGCTGGCATTCCGAAATAAAACTGTAAAGTCCGTAATGCAGGGATACCTTGAACGGTTTGTCCGTTCCGTTGAGCCCATTATCCAACGGGGGATCGATTCAGGTGACTTTGCCCCGACAAATGCACGGCAGGCAACCATTACTTTTGGGTCACAGATCGAAGGAACACTGTT
>CAYRHB010000175.1:0-4526 GCA_964424035.1 uncultured Leptolinea sp. | reverse complement strand
GGTGTAATACCGGAAAGGAGACCTGCCAGTGCGGTTGTTGATTTGCGCGGGTGGAACCGGAGGGGGAGTGTATCCCGCTCTGGCCATTTTACAAACCCTCGGTGATGATGTTGACTCCGTTTTATGGGTGGGAGGAGAAGGTGGAATGGAAGCTGAAATGATCAACCGCCTTGGTATTCCCTTTACCACAATCCCGGCAGCCGGCATTCATGGTGTGGGAATTGCTTCCCTGCCAGGAAACATTCTGCGTCTGATCCGCGGCGTTTTTGCCTCCCGTAAGATACTTGCCAATTTCAAACCGGACGCAATGCTGTTTACCGGTGGATATGTGGCTGTTCCAATGGCCATAGCCGGAACAAGAACGCCTTCATTGCTCTTTGTGCCCGATATTGAACCCGGATTGGCGATAAAAGCCATCGCCCGGCTGTCTGACGCTATTGCCCTGACCGCAGAAGAATCAAAAGCGTTTTTCGCTTACCACCGGAGGTTGTTGGTCAGCGGTTATCCGGTTCGTCCCGAACTGTCTTCCTGGACGAAAGAACAGGCGATAAAGAAATTCAACCTGAAGTCAACCAGGCCGGTTGTCCTCGTTTTTGGGGGCAGTAAGGGAGCACGTTCAATCAACCAGGCTCTTTATAAAATTCTCCCGGAGCTCCTATTCAAAACCCAGGTACTGCATGTGACGGGGCAGGCAAATTTCGAAGACGCAGAAACAGAAAAGAAGAAACTTATCGAACGGGCGGAAGACTATCACCCGGTCGCCTATTTGCATGAAGAGATGGGGGCGGCACTGGCTGCTGCAGATCTTGTTGTATGCCGGGCAGGCGCTTCCACCCTGGGTGAACTTCCTTTGTTTGGCCTGCCAGCCATTCTGGTTCCATATCCATATGCCTGGCGATACCAGAAGGTAAATGCTGAATACCTTGTGAAAAATGGCGGGGCATTACTACTCAAGGACGAAGACCTCATAAACGGTTTGCTTCCTGCTATAAACAATTTACTTGATACCCCGGGAACAATGAAAGCAATGAAAGAAGCAATGAAGAAAATGGATCATCCGGATGCCTCCGTGTCTCTGGCAAAACAAATCCTGGAATTGGCAGAGTGTCATGATTAGTATTCAGGTAATTTTCTGGTTGCTGGTTGTCATCTTTGCCATCATCGGCGCGGTTCGTGGATGGGCCGGTGAAGTTCTCGTTACATTCTGTTCCATTTTGGGGATCTTCATCCTCTTCATTCTGGATAACTTCTCCGGGTTTGCCAGTGAGAGCCCCTTGTTCACGGATCCGGTATCACACTACTGGTTGCAAACGATTGTCTTTATCGGTCTGGTATTCCTTGGATACCAGGCGCCCAATCTGCCTGCGCTTTCAGGGCATGTACGGTTTCTAAATGTCACACTTATTGACCATCTTGCCGGGCTGGTCATGGGTGCGATCAACGGGTTCTTCATATTTGGCAGCCTCTGGTTCTTCCTCGATGCTGCCGGATATCCTCTCTCCATTATCACAGCTCCCGAAGCCGGAACCAAAGTTGGCGATGCCGCCATCAACCTTCTAGCGTATCTTCCTCCACACTGGCTGGTTTCTCCGGCTATCTATTTCTCTGCCGCTCTGGCCCTGGCATTGATACTGGTGGTGTTCCTATGACGAAAAGGGCTCATCTTATTGGAATTGGCGGAACAGGTTTATCTGCCATTGCGAAAGTCCTCGTCGAGAAGGGCTGGAAAGTCAGCGGATCAGACCGTTCCGCCTCCCCTTATCAAAAGGAACTGAAAGAACTGGGGGTGACAATCTATAGCGGACACAAAGCCAGCAACATCAAAAATGTGGATGTTGTTGTCAGGTCTTCCGCCATCCCGGATGATAACGTGGAGGTTGTTGCCGCGCTTGAAAAAGGTATTCCCGTTCAAAAGCGTGTGGATTTCCTTCCCTCATTAATTGGTGACCAGATGTGTATAGCCGTTGCGGGCACACATGGCAAAACCACAACTACCGCAATGATCGCCTGGATACTGACCCAGGCTGGACTGGATCCATCATTCATCATTGGCAGTGTCTCAAAAAATCTGGGAACCAATGCCCATGCCGGAAAAGGCGAATACTTTGTAATTGAAGCAGATGAATATGATTCGATGTTTCTGGGTTTAAACCCGATGATCGCAGTTGTTACGAATGTGGAACATGATCATCCGGATTGCTACCCCACACCGCAGGAATACTCGCAGGCATTCCTTAGTTTTCTCGGCAATCTGGTGCCCCGTGGATTGGTCATCCTTTGTGCCGATAATTCAGGAGCCATGTCCATTCGCTATCGCCTTCCTGTAAATATGCCGGTATTCACATATTCGGCTCATATTCTGCAAGACCAGAATCCAAACAGCAACCAGCAAAATGCAGATTATGTCCTCACCCGTTCAGAAGACGGTCAATACCATCTGGCAAATCAGGAAGTCCTTCATGTTCAGAAGGATCTGCTTCCCCTGGAAGTTGGAGTTCCAGGTATTCATAACGTCCAAAACGCCATGGCCGCTTCCATATCTACATTCATGGCAGGCGTTGAACCCACGGATATCAGCGCGGCTTTGCGGGTATTCTCTGGCACAGGGCGCCGGTTTGAAACTGTTGGCGAGGTGGATGGAATAACCTACGTTGATGACTATGCGCATCACCCCACAGAAATCAAAGCCACGATCCAGGCAGCCCGCATGGCATTCCCGGACAGGCGTTTATGGGTTGTATGGCAACCGCATACTTTCAGCCGCACTCAAACCTTGATGCAGGATTATGCCATCGAGATCATGAAAGCTGACCGGTTAGTGGTGACAGAAGTATTCGCCGCCCGTGAGGAACCGACCGGTTTCTCATCAGAACAGGTCCTTCAGTTGGTAAAAGATACACCGTCGGTGTTCGCTCCCACCCTGGATTTTGCGGTAACGTATTTGGAGAATCATCTGGAGCCGGAGGATGTCGTGCTGGTTCTCTCTGCAGGTGATGCCATCCGTATCAACCGTGAATTGGTCAATTCCCGGGTTCTGCAATCTTCAAAAAAAACGGAGACAGTAAAATGACAAACGGTACTGCCCCCCTTTCCCCTGAAATACTGGCTGATTTGCACGATACCTTTGGCGAACGTTTTCAAGAAAATGACCGCCTTGCCAATTACACGACCGCCCATGTAGGTGGACCGGCTGATGGGTTGATCGTTGCCAATTCGGAACAGGAACTTGAAGACATCTTCAAAACCCTTTGGAAACTTAACATACCAAACTATCTGATTGGCAGTGGTGCCAATGTGCTTGTCAGTGACAGCGGCTTCCACGGCGTTGTTGTGATCAACCACGCCCGGAATATCAAAATTGACTCGCACGGGAAAAAGCCCACCGTCCGGGCAGAAAGCGGCTCCGTTCTTGCCACAGTCGGGCGGCAGGCTGGTTTACGTGGATTAAGTGGACTTGAATGGGCAACCACAGTTCCCGGCACGGTTGGAGGTGCAGTATTCGGGAACGCGGGCGCCTTTGGATCAAACACGGCGGCTGTATTAAAAATGGCCGATATCTTGCACCCGGTTGATGGGAAACAACATTGGCCTGTGGAAAGGCTGGAATACGCATATCGTTCGAGCTGGTTGAAGCGGAATCCCGGCCAGGTGGTCGTCCTTTCAGCCCTGTTTGAATTAACACCGGATGAGAAAACCACGATACAGGCCCGGATGTCAGAGTTTTCATCCCGCCGGCGAGCTTCTCAACCACAGGGTGCCAGCATGGGGTCCACTTTTAAGAACCCTGAAGGCGACCATGCGGCCCGGTTGATAGAAGCGGTCGGTTTGAAGGGAACGCGCGTGGGAGGCGCGCATATCAGCGAAAAACACGCGAATTTTTTCATCAATGACAATAACGCTACAGCTTCAGATTACTGGACGCTCATTCAACTGGCGCGATCCCGGGTATCTGAGGCATTCGGCGTTTCACTGGAATTGGAGATTGAACTGCTGGGAGATTTTTCCATCAGCTCAAAAAAATAGCAGGTAACGGGACTCAGATATGACTTTTACTGACAAAATCCGCATTGGTGTGATATTCGGGGGACGTTCGGGCGAACATGCTGTTTCATTGATGTCTGCCCGTTCCGTATTGTCTGTTATGGACCCGGAAAGATACGCCATAACGCAGATCGGAATCACAAGATCTGGTATCTGGTATAGCGGAAACGATGTCATCTCTGCCCTGGAGAAAGAGGATGTCACCGGACTACAAAAAGCCATTCTTCAGCCTGTACCCGGAAAACCCGCCCTTTACAGGGTAAAAGGAACTCCGGAAGGTGAAATGTTGGAGCTTGTCACCGAATTGGATGTGGTTTTCCCTGTCCTCCATGGCACTTTTGGAGAAGACGGTACACTGCAAGGACTGCTCGAAATGGCTGACATTGCTTATGTCGGCGCCGGAGTTCTGGGATCATCCGTGGGGATGGACAAAGGTTTGTTCAAAGATGTCATGAAATCCCACGGCGTTCCCATTGTCGAATCAA
>CAYRHB010000174.1:0-4549 GCA_964424035.1 uncultured Leptolinea sp. | reverse complement strand
TGGCATCTGTATGTATCTCGTCCTATAATAAAAACACGTAAACTGATATAATAATCTGGCCGTCTCTATCTGCTCTCACTGATCGACCACAAACGGGAGGAAAATGGTGATGAAGAACAAGAAGGGTGATGCCAGCCGCGAAGGTAAATCACAAAACACAGCCCGCAAGGGGAAAAAAGAAGCCGCGGGTGCCGGAAACGGGGGAAAGAGCCTTCCGGAAGTAGTGAAAACAGAAAAATCCCCGCAAAAGGAATTGACCACCAAACAATACGAAAAAGAACTGGCCAAGCTGCAGATCGAACTGGTCAAGCTGCATGAATGGGTGCGCTTCAAAGGATTGAAGGTTGTAGTGTTGTTCGAAGGCCGTGACGCAGCCGGCAAGGGCGGGACGATCAAACGCATCACCGAGTGCCTGAACCCCCGCATCTGTCGGGTGGTTGCCCTGGGTACGCCGACCGAGAAGGAGAAATCGCAGTGGTATTTCCAGCGCTATGTGGCCCAACTGCCCGCCGCCGGTGAAATGGTGCTTTTCGACCGCTCGTGGTACAACCGCGCCGGCGTGGAACATGTGATGGGCTTCTGCACCGAAACCGAATACCAGGAATTCCTGCATTCCTGCCCGGAATTTGAGCGCCTGCTGCTGCGCGCCGGGATCATCCTCGTCAAGTACTGGTTCTCGGTGAGCGACGAAGAGCAGGAGAAACGTTTCAAAGACCGCATCAAAGACCCCACCAAACGCTGGAAGCTCAGTCCGATGGACATGGAAAGCCGCAAACGCTGGGTGGAATACTCGCGCGCCAAAGACCAGATGTTCCTCTACACCCATCTTCCCGAAAGCCCTTGGTGGGTGGTCAACTCGGACAATAAGGAACGTGCCCGCCTGAACTGCATCCACCACCTGCTGGGCATGATCCCCTTTGAAGACCTGACCCCGCCGCCCATCGAACTGCCGCCCCGCCAGGAAGATACCGGCTATGTGCGGCCGCCCATCTCCAGCCAGACCTTCGTGCCCGAAGTGTATTAATTCAGGGTTGTTCCCTCTGAAAACCTCTCTCTCCGGAGAGAGGTTTTATGTATGGCGGGAAGAACCGGGGGTTTATTTTTATGTATTCATTGGTTCGTTTTTTAGGCATTTTGCAATCGGTCAATAAGTTTTTCAGAAGTATGCATGAAAAGTCTATAATGTTTATGGAACGTACGGTCTCCTTTCAATAAAATAATATATGGAGGAATTTAGCTTTTATAAAGAGAGGATACTCACAATCATGATCTGGCATTCAATTGACCCCCAGGACATCCTTGAGGCATTGGACTCAGACCGTAAAATTGGACTGAGTAGCGAAAAAGCGGCTTCCCGCTTGGCAAATTCAGGTCCAAATGAACTGATCGAACGTGGGGGACGAACCCCGTGGCAAATTCTTTGGGAGCAGCTTACCGCGGTAATGGTGTTGATCCTGATGGCCGCGGCAGTGGTCGCGGCCATACTGGGTGATTCGAAGAATGCAATTGCCATTCTGGCGATCATCATTCTATATACAGTACTGGGTTTCATCCAGGAATATCGTGCCGAGAAAGCTATTGCCTCCCTCAAACAGATGTCCGTCCCCAATGTACGTGTGGTTCGGGACGGCAGGTTAATAGAAATTTCAGCACGTGAACTTGTTCCGGGAGATATTATCCAGATCGAGACGGGTAATGTGATTCCCGCCGACGCGCGTCTCCTGGAAGCGGTGAATTTACGCGTACAGGAATCTGCGCTGACCGGAGAGTCTGAGGCAGTGGAAAAGCAGGTGGATGCCCTTACCGGTACAGACCTGGCGCTGGGCGATCGGCGTAATATGGCCTATATGGGCACAGTGGTAACACAGGGCCGGGGTACCGCCCTGATCGTTGCCACCGGTATGCAAACCGAATTGGGAAAAATAGCGGATCTTCTGCAACAAAAAGGGAACGAGCAGACATTACTCCAACGCCGTCTTGATCGGTTGGGTAAATCTCTGGCTGTTGTCGGGATGGTCATCGCTGTGTTGATCTTTGCCCTGGGTCTGTGGCGCGGGGACGATATCCGGCATATGTTGCTGACCGCTGTATCTGTGGCAGTGGCTATTGTCCCGGAAGGCCTTCCGGCGGTGGTAACGATCACACTCGCGCTGGGCGCGCAACGTATGCTGCAACGAAACGCATTAATCCGCAAGCTGCCGGCTGTTGAAACCCTTGGGTCGGTGACAGTGATCTGCTCGGATAAAACCGGCACGCTCACAGAAAACCGGATGACGGTAATGGTCCTGGATGTTGCGGACCATGTAATCGATCTAACGGAGACCATGAAAGGCAACACCGTTTTGACCGAGCATGCATCCGGCAAACCGGTGACTTCTCCACTGTCATTGCTGGTAGCGGGAGGGGCGTTATGCAATGACGCGCAATTGATCCATGATGGGGATGAGCGCTTCCACACAGTTGGCGATCCGACCGAAGGGGCGCTGGTTGCCGCGGCGGCCCGCCTGGGCTACTGGAAAGGTGATCTGGACTCTGCTTTCCCGCGTGTGGCGGAATTGCCCTTTGATTCTGACCGCAAACGCATGACAACCTTTCATAGCCCGGGGAGCCAGGCTGCGGAGTTATTGCCTGAGACGCATGTGGTTAAAGGACAGGTGATCGCCTTTACCAAAGGTAGCGTGGATGGACTGCTGGAATGCTCAACCCATGTCTGGATGGACGGACAGGCTGAACTGTTGGACGATACCTGGCGGCAGCGCATCGAGGCGGCCAATGATCGCCTGGCGAACAAAGGAATGCGCGTTTTGGGTTTGGCATTCAAACCTTATGACCGGATGCCTGACAGTGTATCGCTGGAAGCGGAATCCAGGCTGGTATTCGTGGGGTTGTTCGGGATGATCGATCCGCCGCGCCGCGAAGTGCGCCAGGCTGTCGAGATGTCGCGCAATGCCGGCATCCGGACCGTGATGATCACTGGCGACCATCCGATCACCGCGGCGGAAATTGCGCGCCAGTTGAACATTCTGAATGGCGGGTGTGTTCTCATCGGAGCAGAATTGGAGAAAATGAACGCGAAAGAATTACAGAATGTCATCAATGATATTCGTGTATACGCGCGCGTTTCACCCGAACAAAAGCTGCGGATTGTGAACGCCCTGCAGGAAAATGGTCATGTGGTCTCCATGACCGGTGACGGTGTTAATGACGCCCCGGCACTTCGCCAGGCAGATATAGGTGTAGCCATGGGTATTACCGGTACTGATGTTTCCAAAGAAGCGGCTGACCTGGTTCTGCTGGATGATAATTTCGCCACGATCGTCGCCGCGGTGCAGGAGGGGCGCACCATCTATGACAACATCCGCAAGTTCGTGCGTTTCTCGGTGGCCGGAAATATCGGCAAGGTTCTGGTGATGGTCCTGGCACCATTCCTGGGGAAGCCTATCCCGCTGCTGCCCATGCAACTCCTGTGGTTGAACCTGCTTACCGATGGTTTGCTGGGGCTGGGGATTGGGGTTGAAACCCCTGAAGCCGGAACCATGAACCGCCCGCCCTACTCGCCCCGCGAGGGTGTATTCAGCCGCGGTGCGGCCCGGCAGACGATATGGACCGGTTTGCTGATCGGTGGGCTGGGACTGGGTGTGGGAGCCTGGTATTACTTCGGCGGCCGTGAAAACTGGCAAACGATGGTTTTTACCTCGCTGGCTTTCGCGCAGATCGGACAGGCTATTGCGAGCCGCTCGAACCAGGCCTCTGTGTTCCAAACCGGACTGCGCTCCAACCCGCTGATGCTGGGAATGCTGCTGCTCGTTTTCATATTGCAAATGTCGGCGGTGTATCTTCCACCGTTGCAGGCCTTCCTGTACACCAACCCGCTGCTCCCTGTGGATCTGTTGATCGCGCTTGGCATTGGCCTGGTCGTCCTCGCAGCCCTTGAGGTGGAGAAGCAGTTCGTGAAAATTTAGACCGTTTTTGAACTCCACCCGTCTCACAAAAAAGGAAAGACTACGCGCAATTTATAACAAGCACTTCAAATGATGAGTATAGAAAGATTATGACCCTTTCGTCCAAAAATCAGCTAACTGTGTGGCCTGATCAAGAACCTTGTTTACTGAGACGGTGTATTCACCGGTAGTCGGGTCATCCGGCGGATATTTATATTTTCTGAGTATACGCTTAACTAATACCCGTAATTTAGCCTGAACGCTCTGTTTGTACTGCCAGTCAATGGATGTGTTGTTCCTGACACTTTCTGTCAACTCATGTGCAATTTGCTTTAATATCTGGTCACCCAACAACGACTCCGCGTTAGGATTATCCGCAAGGGCGTCATAAAAAGCCAGTTCATCCTGTCGCAGATTCAATTTTTCACCGCGTTGGTCCGCCGCTCGAATATCCTTTGCCAGTTGGATTAGTTCTTCAATGATCTTGGCTGAATCAATCAAACCATTCTGATAGCGCTTCACAGCTTCTGCCAGCATTTCCGAGAATTTGCGACCCTGGACCATATTCATTTGCCCGCGGGTTTTTATCTCATCGTTGAGCAATCGTT
>CAYRHB010000173.1:0-4569 GCA_964424035.1 uncultured Leptolinea sp. | reverse complement strand
CCAATGATTCCGTCATCGGCGTCGATGAAATTCGCTTCTCCGTAAATCAATCCCACATCGCCGTGCATTTTCAGGAACTGGACGGCTTCTGTTACCGCGCCTGGGTTGTACGTATCATCCGAATTCAACCAGGCCAAAATTTGGCCGTGCCCCATGCCAAAACCCTTATTAATTGCATCGGTTTGGCCCAGATCCGGCTCACTGATCCACGTTTCAATCCGGTTCTCGTATTTACGAATAATATCCAGGCTACCATCCGTGGATCCACCGTCAATAATGATGTACTCAATATTCGGGTAATCCTGCTCCACCACAGACAGAATGGTCCGCTCCAGGAATTCCGCCTGGTTAAATGAAGGCGTAACGATGGTCACCAGGGGAAGGGCACATTCAAGGGTCATTTGGACTCCGGGTGGCGCAGATCGTACAATATATAGCCATCGCCTTCACTGAGAATGGGATACTTTTCTTCCAATGTATTCTTAAGACCCGGTTGAGCGTCCAATTCAGAGAACATGGTCACAAGGAAATAATCCATACCGGCTGTTTTCTCTTTGAAATAACCTTCAAAATCCGTTGGAGCGCTGCCCGCCATGGTGAACAACCGCAGATCATTTGATGCTGGCCAGTACCCGGCAATGCCCCGCCAACCATAATACATTAACCGGTTCCCGTATTCGCTGGTCAGAGCGACCACTTTACCATCAGCCGGAATGGCTTCACCGATCTTTTGCCAGGCAGCCGGTTCATTGGCATAACTGCGGGCAATCAGTACCGAACGTCCCACGTACAGGCAATAGCCGCAGGCACAGACGATTACTACCACGGCTAACGCGCGCCAGAACCGGTGCTGGGGACTGATGAGGGATATGACTGCCTCAGCAGCAGGAGTCAATGACAACCCGATCAAAGGAATGAGCATCAAATGGTAATACTCGTGTGTCACCATCTGGTATGGGAAGAAAAGGCCGTAGATAAAATACCCAATCCAACCGCCAACCAGGAGAGCCTTTAATTCCCGTTTTGCGATGATAGTTCCCAATATTGCGATGAGGATATTGGTCAACGCGAACTGGTTGTGGATCATCACCAGCCAATCCGCGTAAAAATTCGATTCGAGAACCAGATGCGAAAGTGCGACTGACCAGAATGAAAAGAAATCGGAAGAACGGTTCCCCAGGTTGACGATGTAGAAAATGACCGAGGGCAAGGCAGCCAAACCGGCAGCCGTGTAAAAACGGGTATTCTTATACCTTGCAGGAGAATCGATCTGAGTAAGGATCACAGCTCCCCACATAAAAACCAAAGGGAAGACGGTGATCATTTTCACCAATATGGCCATACCTGCCAGCAATCCGGCAACGATGGCATCAATCCACCGTCCGGTATCCATCCACCGCAATAACCCGGCCATGGCAAGCAAGAGCCACATCACCATCCACGGATCGGGCTGAAATGACCGGCTGGCAATAATGGAAAACGGGAGGCAGATATAGAAAGCCAGGCCGATAAGCGACGCGTAGAAACCCGTGTAACGCCGGGCGATCCAAAATAGAGCCAATCCGCCAATACTCCAGAAAAAGGCATTCAGTACCCGGGCAACCCACCAATTTTCCTGCCCCATCGCCAGATACACAGCCGCTGTCAGGCTTTCAAGGATGGGCGGCTCATAAACCTCAAGCGCATTTCCCAGATTGACCGCGGTTTCCCGTAACTTTGGATCTGCATCCGCATCCCACTGGTAAAAAAATGAGCGGGCTAGAATGGCCGACCGCAACTGGCGGGTTGGATGGAAATCGAGGGGGGGATCTGTCAGATCAAATATTCGTATTCCAAACCCGAGGAGGATGGTCAGTGCCAGTATCAATGTTTGAAATATACGCCGTGTATACCACGGTGTAATGGGATTAGTGCGGTTCATTCTGATCCTCCCCCTGTCAACAATGGGTGCTTGAGATCGAAAATGATATATTCGCTGGTTTCTTCGAGAATGGGGAAGTTATCCATCATCAGTTTTTTAAATTCCGCCTGGCTGTCAAATTCGCCAAATGACGTGACCAGAAAATAATCCTTGCCTTCCACCTGTTCCCGGAATAATTTCTCCCGGTCAAATTCCTGCCCGGCCAGTTCACGAACCATGAAATCACCTGAGTTCATCCAGTTCTGTGGTGTCAGCCAGCCCCAGTACTCAAGCCGGTATCCATAATCCTGGGTAATGGCGAGTACACTGGAATCGTGACCCAGCCTGTCACCCAGCATCTGCCAGAGTTGCGGTTCGCCACGGAAATCATCCCGTTTCAAGGTAACGCGCGTATCCCAGGCTTTGATGCCGGTCCAGAACAGAAACACCCCGATAACCGCGGCGGAGTAAAGCCAGCGCGGACCGTCCAGCCGTGCCATCAGTGCGGAAACTGCCGCTCCGGCTCCCAGAGCAACGACCGGGATCAGAGGCAGTTGGTAATAATCGTGTGTCATGGCATGGTATGGCAACGCAAAGCTGAATGCCACATACCCCGCGAACAGACCAAACAGCATCCATCTACCGGAGGATTGTCTCATCAGGAACACACCAATCAGAGAAACCAGGAACCATTCGAAGCCGACAACACTGCTGATTTCCCCATTCCAGCGAAGATACCATACCGGATCCACCCAAAGATTCGGGAAGAAACGCAGGCTGAACTGTCCGGCCATCTCTCCGCTGATCTTCAATCCGTAATAGGTGAAAAAAGCAAAAGGGAAAACGGTAAGGAGGACAGCCGCATAAAATGGGATGGACCGCAAAATCCGCCTGATTCCCCAGGTAGACAACAGCAAACCCACCCAGGCTCCGGCTACAAAGAAACCGGCAACTGATTTGACCAATACAGCCAATCCGGCCAGCAGACCGGCTGTCACCGCCCATTTCCAACCCGGCTGTTCAGCCCAGCGCCAGGCTGCCCATATTGCCCAGATGATCGAGGAAACCATCAACGGGTCCGGCTGGAATGCCCGGCTGGCCTGCGCGCCGTACGGCAGGATCAGATAGAAAGTCAGGGCAACCACACCGGCATTCCTGTCGATCAATCCGCACGTCAGCCAGTATAGAGGCAATGCGCCCAACATCCAGAAAAATATGGATAGCACCCGTGGGATGCGAAGGTCATCCGTTCCAACTATCCGGTATCCCAGTGCAGCCAGGCTTTCCATGATGGGGGGTTCGATCAAACCTTCCGCTTTCCACTGGCGCAGGGCTTCCGCCTTTTGCCAATCAGGGATATCCGCACGGGTCTGATAATACATTCCACGCGCCATAAGGGCGGAATGCATCTGTCGCGTTGAATGGAAATCCAGCGGCAGATCATCCAGGTCATAGAAACGGATGGCAAGTGCCAGAACGACGATTAGCGCTATAAATATACGCCTCAACCAGACAGACCGGTCAAACAAGCGGGGATACGTATTATTCATTGGATTTATCCACCGTACTATTGTCACTGGTCTTGTCAGGCATGTCAAATAACCTTGTCTTTCGGCGGTCAAGATATTTATGTTTAAATTTTTCCACATTGATCACAAGGCTGACCGCCGCATATCCCATCCGACGCCATTCGGCCAGAGCAATGGGCGGATATTGCATGAAACTCCGGAAATAAGCCCGTAACGCCTTCCAGGGTTCCCCGCCATCCAAAAGATAGCGGGCGTTCATGCGGTTGGCGCCCGCCCAAACCCGACGTCGGTTCTTTTTATACAGAGCGTTAAGGCCGGGTTGGTACGGCATCCAGGATGCGAGCTGGTAGGCTTCCTGACCGAATCCCCGCGCCAGAGCCACATTCTTGGCTTTGGCATGCATACGGGCGGACGCCCAGGTTTCAGGGACATACACCATCTTTCCCTGCTGCGCCATCCGCAACCAGAGGTGATGGTCGAGAAGGAAACGGTATGAGAGGTCCAGATGCCCTGCCTGTTCAAGAGCTGTACGGCGCATGAAAACTGCCGGCTGGCCGATGATCCTGAAGCTCATCAGGTCTTTTACGTCCCACTGGTCATAGGTCATCAGGTTAAATGGATCCCCATTCTCATCAATGGAAAGCACATCGCCGTACACCATACACGCTTCCGGATGTTGTTCGATGGTTTGTACTGCTGCCAGAATGGCTCCGGGTTGGTACAGGTCATCGGAATTCAACCAGGCAATGATGTCGCCGGAAGCCCGCTCAAATCCCTTATTAATGGCTTCCGCCTGACCCATATCTTTTTCTGAAACCCACCAGGTAATGTGTGATTCGTACTTTTTGATGATGTTTTGACTGCCATCATTGGATCCACCGTCCACCACAAAATACTCCAGGTTGTCATATTCCTGATCCAGTACCGATTGGATAGTTTGTTCAAGGAAGGCAGCCTGATTATAAGAAGGCGTAATTATGGTAACCCTGGGTTTCGGAACCATGCCTGACCTAAAAAAGACTACTGAAATCAACTTTAGGATACACGGACAATTTACCGCAAACCGTCCAAACCAGTTTTAAACTGCCGGTTACGTTATTGCCGCCCGGGGCGTTATATTACCCTTTACCCCAGGTGAAA
>CAYRHB010000172.1:0-4618 GCA_964424035.1 uncultured Leptolinea sp. | reverse complement strand
GATAATCTGACCCAGGCAATAAAACTATCTGATCCGGTGAATTCAGACTGGTTATTCGAACTTGCCTGTCTGCAAAAATCCATGGGTGATTCTTCTGCCGCTCAAGAAACGATCAAACAGACAATCATAAACGATCCACTGTCAGCGGAAAGCTGGCTACTGCAATCTGATCTATTCGAAGAACAGGGGCGGCACCAGAGTGCCATTGAGAGTTTGGAAAAAGCTCTTTCTCTTATAAACACCAAAAGCCAATCATCAAACAACATTGCCGATGACATATCGAATTCTATTTTCGCCGGTTACCGAAATTTCTCCATTTCTGACATACACTCGCGTTTTGCAAATCTCATGTACCAGATTGGAAACTTAACCGGGGCTCTGGTTCATGCAGAACAGGCACTGGATGTTGATCCGGGAAATCTAAATCTTCGTATTATGGCAGCCAGAATTGCGGAAGCTTTATTACTGACAGATCGCGCATCAACACTGGCGACTATTCCCGCCGACCAGGTCCAAATCAATGAACAGGATGATATTTCTGTAAATGATACCGAATCTGCCGCAGAACTTCTGGCGATGAAAGCAACCAGGTCAATATCAGAACAGAAACTGGATGAAGCAGAAGCAATATTCCAACAAATAAGCCGGATTTCTCCTTCAGGTTTTCATAAAGAAAATATTGAGATTCTTCTTTCTGCAGCCAACGGCAATATTTCGGATATATCAGATAAAGTTGACAACCATGTTGTTCAACATCTTTTGAATCGAAAAAAGTCATTACCAACATTTGTTTTGAGCGGATTATCAATATCCGCACTTGAAGCAGCTATGGCGGTTGAACGTTGGGATCTGGCTTTGAAACTTGCTGATCAGATCGCATCAGAATATCCATTGGAACCTGCCGCCCATCTCGCATTCGCACGTACACTTGTTAGATCCGCAGAGGAATTGCAGCTCAGGAAAGAGATTGGAATTCAGAAGCATCTGCCTTCAGAAGATGTCTTTACACAAAAATTCCAGGATCGTTTTGAAGTTGAGATTCTGGCAGCCGGTAAACAAACCAATTCAAAAGATGTTGCCAGCTGGCAAAGGCGTGGACTTCTTGTTTTCGGTGGAAAAACGGGATTTGAGAAAATCAATCCGGAAGATCTATTGAACAGCGGTGAACAGGCAGCATATCTACATGCACAACGCCTGGCCGGACGTACTTCAGAGACCATTGAGCTTGGTGAAAAGTTCGAGGAAACCTCTCAGGTATTGCTACAGATGGCATTAGCGTACACTGAAATCAATCCCCGTGTTGGACTTGATCTGTGCCAACACATGCTTGATACATCACCGGCATCAGCGATACAATTCGCCGCTTCAACGAAATTAGCAGAGGCAAGCGGGGAGATTGGACTGGCGATTGATTTTCTGAACGAAGCTCTCCAGTTTTATCCGGATGAACCGGCATGGCGTTCCTGGCTGGCCAAACTCCTTTCCCAGCAAAAGGACTATAACTCGGCTGCTCAGCATATGGAAGAAGCGCTGGCCATGGATCCTGATTCCGCGGAAAATTGGGAATCTCTTGGGAAACTGTACAGTCAGAGTAAACAGAACGACCAGGCCATTCATGCTTTCACGAAAGCAATTGAGCTGGCACCCCGGAATCCAGACGCATTGCTATCTTTAGCTTCTTCCTATCGGGCTTCGGGAGACATCCAGGACGCTTTGGATTGCATTGAGAAAGCGATAGAGCTTAAAGTAAAACCAGAAAAGGCCTTATTGTTGCGCGCAGAGATTTCACGTGACATGGGTAATCTCTCAGATGCGATTGAATACTCCCAGAAAGCAATCACACAGAATCCTGATATCGCAGACGCATATCTCTTCCTCGCACAAACGCAGCGGATCGCTGGTATAGCGAATGAAGCGATCTTAACTGTTGAACAGGCAATAAAAAATCTTGGTGCGAACATCAATTTGCTGATTGAAAAAGCGAAGATCATCCATTCGTTTCGTGGTGCCCGGGATGTCCTGTCATTCCTTCAGGATTTGGCGTCTCAATATCCCCGCAACGGAGAGATACTCGGAATGCTGGCAAAAGTCCAGGCAGAATTGGGTGATTTGCAAAATGCAGAGCAGACTGCGCTTGAAAGTTTGAAGGTATTGCCATATCAACCTGACCTGAATGTCTTTGTCGGCAAAATACTTCGCAAATCCGGCCAGCTGGATAAAGCAGCCCATCATTTCAGCCAGGCTGTTGAACAATCACGAATGAATCTGGATGCGGTGGTTGAATTAGCCCAGACATATCAGGATCAACGGGAATTTGAGAAAGCACTGGAAGCCTACCAGCTGGCCATACAAATCGCACCCCGTGATGTAAATGCTTATATCGGTGCCGCGACCATTTTCCGTGAAAGCAAAGATTTCAACAAAGCTGAAGAAATGCTCCGGCGCGCGGCAGAAATTGATCCAACCAATCTATCCATCCGCCGCCAGTTGGGCGCAGTCGTTGCTTTGAACCTTGTACATTCCTCGCAGGAGGTTAAGACCCTCGTATGAACCTGAAACCTGAAACATTCGCCGCTCAGAAAATTCTATCCCGGGATCAATTCTGCCAGCTATTGGATATTGCCATCAAAATTCCCCAGCCCAGATTCGTAAGGCAGGCTGCGGCTGCCTGGCTGGGTGTCTATCCAGGTGATTTACAAATCCAGGGATATATGGCGGCTGCGCAGGTTTTTGAAGGTAAGAAAGAACAGGCGGCCGAGATCATCCAGAAAGTGCTCAAGATAGATCCGGAATACCGTGAAGGTTATGAAGTAATGCTTCGCTGTCTTCCCGAAGACTCGCCGTCAAGAGAGGTTTTGCTTACCAACATCTACATATTGGGAGGAAAAATTACGAATGCCGCGGATCAACCTGATTGGGTTCAAAATCTGCGTGCTGCGCGCCTCTCGTTCCTCAACCAGCAGGTAAGCACTGCCGAGAAGTATATCCATAAGGCTTTGGCTCCGGCAAAGGATAATGTTCTTTGTGCAATTTTACATTTGCAGATCACACGAGCCACCTCAGATAACCAGGTAGTTCAGAACCTTTCAGGTTTGTATTCACAACGCTGGCCGGATTGTGTTTTGTTTTCTCTATACCTGGCTGAAGCTCAAATGGAAATGGGAAGCGAAGTTCTGGCAGTCAATCTACTGCATGAATGTGCCGCCAGAGACGCCGGTGGATTGGTGCCGTCACGGATTTGGGGGAAGGAATCACCCTATAAATCACTGTGGCCTGAAATCTCTGACTTTGAGTTCAACCTTCCAGTGCCATCAGCGGTTGCAGCGGCTATGGGTTGGAACCAATTGGGATCAGGCCAGACAACACAGGCACCCGCAAGTAAACCTGAAGAAATTCGAAGACCGGCCAGACCGGTTCCTCCTCCCACAGCACCCCAACAGGTATTGAAGAGACAGGAATCTGCCAGACCTCCGCGTAAAGGCTCTCAATCAGAAACAGTATCTTCGCCTATTCACTCCACTACAACAAGGTCAACTTCCACAAACCCGGCTGTTGCTCCTTCTTATCAACTACCGGTTGAGAAGCAAGGTTTCCGGTTTAAATTTAATTTCAAACCAGTCAAAATAGCCGTAGATATTGAACCCTTGCGTGTGGCAGCGGCAAAGACTGTGGAATCATTTTCAACATTATCAGCCCTGGTCCAAGCGTCAAGAACTCCCGAGCATATTCCAGACATTCCCATCGCAAAGGTTAAGGAGGAATTGGCACGCGTTGCCATCAATCTGGATAAGCCATCAATCGCCCATGCCGATCATCGTTTCCCTGTAATGGTCATTTTTTCCATCAGGGCGGGGCTTGAAAAACAATATGGCCGGCAAACTCTGTCTGTCATCGATTCAGAATTGAAAAATCTCAGTATAGCCATCGGGCGTCTCCCTGATTGGAGTTCACGAATTTTCTATGCGGATGATGCTGACAGTACAGGAAAAGCCGGTCTATCTCCGATTGAATCTACAGATCCTTGGAAAATAAAACTATTTCTCACAGACCTCGATCGTATTCTGGCTAAAAAAGGTGAGATGATCGGGTCACTTCTATTGGTTGGAGGTCCTGAGGTGGTTCCTTTTCACAGGCTTCCGAATCCTACCGATGATCTTGACGATGAAGTTTTGTCGGACAGTCCATATTCCACTACAGATTCCAACTACTTTGTTCCGGAATGGCCTGTTTCCCGGTTGCCGGGTGGAAAAGGACCCGATTCAGGGCTTTTATTGGAACAGATCCGGCGTTTTACACAATCAGTTATGGAACAGAAGAAGAAACCTCTTCTTAGTCTCCGGCTTCCGTCTTTTCGCTTTCTGAGCGGATTACAAAGTTTGTTTAACCAGTACCAGATCCTGGGAAACGCCCAAATGTTTGGTTATACAGCCGAGATCTGGCGCAAATCCTCTGAAGAGGTGTTCTTCCAGATCAATAAATCACGGTCACTTCTTTCATCTCCACCCATGGATGCCGACACAGTGCCCGGTGTGCAGGCAGTCGCCGCGCCTGTCAGTTATTTCAATCTTCACGGGCTCATTGATTCTTCAGAGTGGTACGGACAGCGGGATATGGCAGT
>CAYRHB010000171.1:0-4669 GCA_964424035.1 uncultured Leptolinea sp. | reverse complement strand
AAGATCATGTGTTCATTGACAGACATCACAGTACTACTCTTACAAAATCATAGGAATAATGATTTCCAATGGGGGATTACACGAATTTTTAATCAAAATATATGAACTTTCCTGAAAAGGTATCTCTGATGGACTGATTTCCAAAAATAACACTCAATAGGAAACCATATCGTCCTGCAGATATCAAGAATTGCTCAATCTACCTGAAAAAGAATCCCCGTTGAAAAAAAGGATGAGGCTATTGATCTTCATCCAATGAATGAAATACATGTGAATTCTGTTTGATGAGTTATGGTTCTATGTGTTTAGCAAAATTACAAATCGATTTTACGATGTGTGATTCAACAAACAACTAGTCTCGATCAAAGAAATGGAAGCATATCACTAGTGATACAATGTAGTGAAATTTAAGAAAACCGCCGGAAAAACTATCAGTTTTGTTTCCGGAACTATCATTAATCATATACCTTTTTAAAGGAGATACTGCATGGCAGTACGAATCCATCCCACATCTGATGTGGCCGCTGATGCCGTGATCGGCGATGGGACAGCCATCTGGTTGTTCTGTCAGGTCCGTCCGGGAGCTCACATCGGAAAGAATTGCAATCTGGGTAAAGGTGTGTATGTCGACAATGACGTCCATATCGGCGACCATGTTAAGATCCAGAATAATGTTTCAGTCTATCATGGGGTCACCCTCGAAGACGGCGTATTCGCCGGTCCGCATGTATGTTTTACCAATGACCTTCGACCGCGGGCGGTCAACCCGGATTTAAGCGTCAAAAGCATGGATGACTGGGTGGTTACCAAAACCCTGGTCAAAAAAGGCGCCGGATTGGGTGCCAATTCCACCATCCGTTGTGGTGTGACCATTGGCGAATGGGCCATGGTTGGTTCTGGCAGCGTAGTTACCCGCGACGTTCCGGACCACGGCCTTGTGTACGGCAATCCAGCCCGACTGCATGGTTTCGTTTGTGCCTGCGGAGAAAAACTGAATAAGGGTGAAATCATGGATGGGAAAATGGCAGCCATCTGTCCGGATTGTCACTCCATCGTGGAAATTCCATTGAGTGAATGGGAGAAAATCGAATGATAAACATGGCCAAACCCCAGATCGGGGAGGATGAAAAGAAAGCTGTTTTGGAGGTAATGGATTCCGGTATTATTGCCCAGGGCCCCCGCACAAAAGCCTTTGAAGAAGCCTTCGCGAAAATGTGCACCACCAAGCATGCGATCGCCACATCATCCGGAACCACTGCCCTGCATATTGCCATGCTGGCACATAAGATCGGTCCCGGCGATGAAGTCATCACATCTGCATTCACTTTTATCGCATCTGCCAATAGTGTGCTGTATACCGGCGCCCGGCCTGTCTTTGTGGATATTGATCCGCTGACTTTCAATCTGGATGTCAACAAGATCGAGGCGGCCATTACACCAAAAACCAAAGCCATCCTTCCGGTGCATCTATTTGGTTTGAGTTGTGATATGGACCGCATCATGTCCATCGCCAAAAAGCACAATCTGTCTGTAATCGAAGACGCCTGCCAGAGTCACGGTGCAACCTATAAAGGAAAAAAGGTCGGCTCCTTCGGTACTGGCACCTTCTCGCTTTATCCGACGAAAAATATCACGTCCGGTGAAGGTGGAATGATTTCCACCAATGAAGATGCCATTGACGAAGCCTGCCGTGTCATCCGCAATCATGGCATGCGGAAACGTTATTACCACGATGAAATCGGATATAACTTCCGTATGACCGACATGCATGCAGCCATTGGCCTCGCGCAGATTTCCAAACTCGACAAATTCAACGGAAAACGCCAGGACAATGCTGCTTTCTACAGCAAGAATCTGAAAGGCGTGACCACACCTTTCGTTCCGGATGGTTATATGCATGTGTATCACCAGTACACAGTGCGCGTGCCTGATGGGAAACGGGATGCTCTGCGCACCTACCTGGCTGAACATGAGATTGGCTCGGAAGTCTATTACCCTGTCCCGATCCACAAACAGAGTTTCTACACTACTGAATATGGATACAACGTTTCACTTCCTGAAACGGAAAAAGCAGCCGCCGAGGTACTTTCAATTCCAGTTCATCCCGGCATCACACCGGAAGACCGGGAAAAAGTTGCTGCAACCATTAACGAATTCATGGCCAAAGGGTAAACCATGACCGGTACCCTGAAAACTGCTGTCATTGGCGTCGGTTCGATGGGTAAGAACCACGCCCGGGTCTACTCCGAATTGGCAGAAGCCAATCTGGTTGCCGTATCAGATGCCAACTCCGCCATCGCCGAAGCCATCGGGAAAGCTTTTGGAACCCATGCGTATTCCGATTATCACGAATTACTGGAAAAAGAAAAGCCGGAGGTGGTAAATGTGGCGGTTCCCACCGCCTTGCATGAGCAGGTGGTTACCGACGTACTGCAAGCAGGCGCCCATGTGCTGGTGGAAAAGCCGATTGCCGCCACTCTGGAAGAAGGTGAACGGTTGATCGCACTGGCGAAGAAACTCAACCGGAAATTGATGGTCGGTCATATTGTGCGCTTCAATCCGGCCATTCAGGAATTGAAAAAACGCCTGACCGCCGGTGAGTTGGGACGCATATACCAGGTATTCTGCCGCAGGGCTGGTCCATTTCCCGCCCGCATCCGTGATGTAGGCGTGGTCATTGATCTCGCACCCCACGACGCGGATATCATCCGGTTCCTGACCGGTAAAGATCCCATCCGTCTGTATGCTGAAACCGAGCAGCGCATCCATACCGATCATGAAGATTTGCTCTTTGGAATGTTGCGCTTCCCGGATGGCATAACTGCCGCGGTTGAAATCAATTGGCTTACCCCCACAAAAATTCGCGAGGTTCTTGTACTGGGCGAACGCGGGCTATTCCGTGTGGATGATCTGACGCAGGACCTTTACTTCTATGAAAATGCACAGGCCTCCGGTTTAGCCTGGGATTCCCTGAAAAACCTGCGGGGAGTCAGTGAAGGCGGAATGATGCGGTTTGCTTTCCAACGGTATGAACCCCTGAAAGCTGAATTACAGGGTTTTTTGAAATCGATCATGGAAGATACACCAGTTCCTGTTTCTGGTGAAGATGGTCTCGCGGCGTTACACATCGCCCTGGCGCTGGTTGAAGCAGGTAAAACAAATCAAGTGGTTACTTTTTAGCAAATCATCCGACCCGGTGATAATGTTTGGACCCTGCCGGTTTCTGGCAGGGTCTTGCTATTCAGTGTTTTAGATGGTTGTGGTAGGTCTTTTGATACAATAGGCCTGTTGATAAATTCTTATCAATCCAATATTCAATATCCATCAGGGAAAACGTATGTCTCAAAAACAACTGGAAGAACATATTGCATCCAAGGATGCCCGTCTGGCCGTGATCGGCCTCGGTTACGTTGGCCTGCCCGTGGCAGCCATGTTTGCCGAGAAAGGTTTTAACGTCCTCGGTATGGAGATCCGCGAGGAACGCGTGAAAATGATCAACACCGGTAAATCACCTATCGAAGGGGATGAACCCGGTCTTGAAGACCTGCTGGGAAAGGTTGTTGGCGGGAAAATGATGCGCGCTTCAACGGACTATGAAGACCTGCGTGACCGTGACATTATCCTGATTGATGTTGAGACACCGGTGGATGAAACCCATGTTCCGCGGTATGCCGCGTTAAAATCGGCCTGTGCCAATCTTTCCACAGTACTCAAACCCGGCTCCCTGGTCATCATTGAATCGACGATCGCTCCGGGCACGATGAAAGGCACGGTTCTGCCAATTCTAGAACAGAATGGACTGAAAGTCGGCAAGGATTTTTATCTGGGAAATTGTCCTGAAAGGGTTATGCCGGGGAAATTACTTGCCAATCTGAGGCAGATGAGCCGGGTCTGCGGTGGTGATTCGTCCGAGACAGCCAACGCCATGATCTCTCTTTACCGTACGATCGTGGAAGCCGATCTGGACGCGGTGGATTGGGCCACAGCCGAACTGGTCAAAACCGTGGAAAACACTTACCGAGATGTACAGATCGCATTTGCCAACGAAGTTGCCCTGATCTGTGAGCAGGCCGGCGCGGATGTCCTCCGTGTTCGCGAGCTGGTAAACAAAAGCCCTTTCCGGTCAATGCATATTCCCGGTGCCGGGGTTGGAGGTCATTGCATTCCGAAGGATCCCTGGCTTCTGGCGTACGGTATTCAGGGTAGTGAAGTACCCCTGAAACTCATCCCGGCTGCCCGCTCCATCAATGATCAGATGCCTGTCCACATGGTCAAAATGCTTGAAAAAGCCTTGGAACGCCACAAAAAGGATTTAAAGGATGCACGCGTCCTGGTCCTTGGTTATGCCTACCTGGAAAATTCGGATGATACCCGGAACAGCCCTTCCGCCACACTGGTCGGTGGTCTGGATGCGCTGGGCGCGGAAGTCGTCATTCATGACCCGTTTGTTGAAGAATATAACGGCGATGTGATGGAGAAAGCCTCAGACTGTGACGCGATCGTAGTCATGGTTAAGCATGATGCCTACCTGAAACTGGATCTGGAACAGCTGAAATCCTCCATGCGCACTCCGGTGTTGGTTGACGGTCGCCGTGTGTTTGACGCAGATGCCGTGCGAACGCTGGGATTCGACTATTCTGCCGTGGGATTGGGAATATAGCAACCTGTC
>CAYRHB010000170.1:0-4754 GCA_964424035.1 uncultured Leptolinea sp. | reverse complement strand
AAATCATTTATTAGGATTATGAGGGAAAAACAATATTATTAATTTAGACGGTAAGTAGAAATTTAATTTTCTACAAGTTGATTTCCCTTGATATCTGATCAATTACAAATTGGCCAAGGCGTTGATTTCCAATATTTAAAACAAAGGTAACCGGTTTACCTTCTCGATTGGATGACAGTTCTGAATTCAAAACAGTCTGATTCCATGGATTCCACGAAGCTGCCGGCGTCACAGTCCCGGCACAATCAAACTCAACAATCTCGGTTCCATTTTCGCCTACCTTCATACGTTCAAATGGCATAAAGAAACCACCGGTAGCCCGGGCGGAAGAATAACTGGATGATACAGAAATTGAACTGGCGGTTGATTTCAGTTGATTTGCCAGGGTGATCAGTTGCGCCAAACCCTCACCTGTAGTCTGGACGAATTCATAAGCCATTGAAGTAGCTGTATTTCCCTGCTCTTGAATAGCCTGTTGTGCTTCTCGAGTCTGGGCGGCATATTCCTGTTGGGCTTGCTGAAGGGCAATGATGATCTTCTGGATCTCCATGTTTTGTTGGGCGTACCGTTCCTGGTACTCGATGGATTGCTGTTGCAGTTGCATCTGTTCTTCCCACATGGCTCGTTGAGCTTCACGTAAGGCAATTTGCTGTTGCTTTGATTCTGTAAAGAATACGCGCTGTTGATCCAACGCTTCCTGTTGAAGTTTTTTCTGCTCTTCATATTGTTTTTTCTGCAGAGCAAAACGTTCATCTTCCAGCTTCCAGTTTTTCATCTGCTGATCGCGTTGTGTTTCGATTTCATCCCCCTCAAGTCCATGGAGGATGGTATCTCGTTTGTTCTGGCGTTCCGCGATCTTGCGCTGGCGTCCGGTCAGGAAACGAACATTCTCCGTATAATCTTCCTGCTTCCATCCCCATTGGAGATCCCTCACCTGGTCCTGATAATCCCAGGATTGAAGGGTATAACCGCGGTTGAGTTGTGTGGATTCTTTCTGCAGAGCCATATTTTCATAGAACTGCCTGGTTTGCATGTTCATCTGGCGCTGCTGCTGATCCATACTGAATTCTTGCTGATTCCAGTTGATCTGCTGACCCCAATCCTGGATAGCCCATAAATTATGAGTACCTTCGTAATTGAGGTTCCAGTTTTGCTTCTGATTCCAAATACTATACATCTGTTGGTTGTAACCCTGCTGCATTTGTTGATAATTCAGGGCAGCCATACCACGAAGTTGAACAGGTTGACCGGAGAGAGGACTGTATGACCCTTCGAGCGTTATTCCGTTCACCATTGAGTTTACGTAAGGATTACTGGCCCAATTCGCTCCAAAGATACTGGAGGCAACCTGAGAGCCAGTTAGACCTGTGGCGACCTGCTGGCCGGAAACCGGATCGGTCGTATACCCGCCCGGATTTCCAATCCCCATTGAATTGGCGAAGAGTGCCTGGCCGGTTAACTTGCCTTTCAAGAAGCCGGTTTCTCCGATTTCTCCGGTGGCCATGTAATAAGGTAGTCGTCCCTGTTCGGGCATGGACCAGCCTTTGGCAATCATCATATTCATGGCGTTTGAATCAAACTGTGAAGCACCCAGAAATACTTCTCTTTGATACTCAGTCATTCCGCTCATGGCTATACCGTATTGTTGTGCTTCCTGTGAACCGATACCCCAATTAGCCACCAGGTTATTGGCAAATGTGCCGGCATTATTGATACGGGTAGCTATCAGGTTGCGTTCCTGTGGAGAAGCGTTCACAAAGAAGCTACCGGCAGATTGCGCCTGCGATCCACTCATACCGAGATTTATAAGATCTTGCTGATAAGCTCCGGATTGCTGAAAGACCTGGTTAGCCAGACCAATCTGAGCCATCGTTTGATTCTGGAATGTATTGGCATAAGAGGTAGCTGCAGAAGCATCCATTCCACCATACAAATGAGCATTGGTCTGGATTTGGGAAATCCCACTATTGATCTGCGTAAGTGCCTGGGCTTTGGCTAAAACCTGCTGATCGGTAAGTCCATTGAATTGTTCTTGTTCATAGGAAAGCCGTTCACTCAAAGACATCCGGCCTGAAAGATTACTGCTTACCTGGTCAATGGTAGACCATCTAGTAAGACCCTCTTCCGCTTCCATTGTGGCCTGGCGAAGTTGGTCAGGGGTCATATAACCCATCATATTTGACGGTTCTGCCATCGTTACGCCGTGTTGTTTGGCAGACCACCAGAGCTTCTTTTGATAGGCGTACAATCCGGCTTGATCGTCAGACAAATTACCAAGTTGCTTGAAGTAATCTTCGGTTTTATCTGCATACAGGTATTCGTTCGCTTCACTGACCTGTGAGGCGTATCCGAGACCCATATCCAACCGGTTTGCTGTCTGGGCGTCCAGTCCTTTTATATTCGCGCTATTCTTGAGGTATTCGCTTGTGCGAGTAAACCGTGAAGTAGCTCCACCTTTAAAAATGTCAGCAAAACTTGTCGCCAGTTTTTCCGGATCGATACCCGCTTGATACTGTGCAGCAAAATCAAGCATCTGATCATCACCACCCGGCAAGTTGTATTTGTAGCGAAGGTTGACTACCTTTGCTTTTATCTCATCCTCTATCCCTTCATATCTCGAATCATTATTGAGAGCCGCTGTATATAGCCCAAGATTTTTGGCCATTTCAGAAGGTGAAACATCCCCAAAACTGGCTTTCATGGCTTCCCTTAAGCCCAGGGCATTGGGGTGAGACTTCATGTAATCATTCAGGCTCGCCACATCAGGGAATTCCATATCTTTTGTCAGGGCTGCGGCAGTGTTGATTTTTGCAATATTCTCTGCAATATCTCCGCCCGATAAAACGTCTATACCTGCTCCAAGATATGTAGGCAACTTCGATATTGCTGTTCCTACGTTTCTATTACCGGCTAATTGGGCGGCAGTGCTTGATTTGTCATAATAAGCTCCGGCGACGTCACCGGCCAGAGTAACACCCGCCGCAATTCCAGCAGCACCTAAGGCATAGCTCCCTAATGCGGCACCTTCCAAAGGAGCACCACCAAGAAGATTTCCGACAATTGGTACATCGCCTAAAACACTGGCAAGTCCAGGTTGAAGATAGGCAGCAGCAGCAAAAGCTCCAAGTCCGGATTGCGCCATCCCTAACATCGCGCTCGAAGTTGGATTCGTCATTCTTGCGGCGATTAATTGAAGCCCCTTTCCACCGCCGCCCCCTATTCCTGCCAGACGATTTGTCATGATCACTCGGGGATCATCAGGAATATACCCTGTCCCAAGCGCATCCCCGAAAGATTTTGACATGATTGATTCTTGTTGTAGGTTTTCACTGTACCCACGTTCCATACCCCCCATAATGATGTTGCTCATAGAACGTAGATACATCAAACCGAATCCACTAAGCAGGCTTCTGGTTACACCTGTCAGCGATTTTTGACCAATCATTTCATTTTGCGCCCAATCTGCTTCAGCTGCATTTAATTGGCTCTCCTTCACATCTTTAAAACCGGACGCAAGAGCGTCAATATCTTCCAAGGATCTCCCTGAACCTAAGGCAGCATTGATCACAGATTCGCGTTTTTCACGGTTGAGGTTATTAATGTATTGTTCTCCGGTGATCTTGGAAATGTCCACTTCCTGACCACCAATGTTCACAGTTCCCTTAGCTCCTTCTGTGACTTTCGAGAGAATCTTTCCAAAGGTTTCTGTTTTTGTGGCAACCTCACGTAAAGCTTCTTTGTGTTTTATGGCTATATTTTCTGTTTCACCAAGTTGTTTCCCAAGCTTCCGGAAATTGTCGATCATTTCACCGGTAACTTCGGCGCTCCGAAAAGAGTCGGTTCCCATTTTTTTTGCAATTTGATCTTTTTGTTCCTGATCAACAATGTTGGCGTTCCGGGCTGTTTGGATTTCTTCAATAGCACTCACTACCCCTTTGTCGCTTCGTAAAGTTTGTAATGCAGTAGCCCGGGCAACAAAAGCGTCATCTGTCTCGTTTTTCCTTTGTCTAATTTTCCGGGTTAGAAGATTTTCCAACTGATTGTTGGTCATGTTCTCATTGATATCAATGCCGGTATTTTCAAACGCGTACTTCAATGTATCGAATTTTTCTTGAATATCAATATTTCGACCCGCTATCTTTGTTGTTAATTCCTGAATAGCCGGTTCATATTTTCGGTTATATCCATAGACCAATTCCTTCATTCGAAGTGCAGTAGCATTTTCGTTGTGAATAAACCGTAGCCTGGCTCTCTGTTGATCGTATGTAGAGAGTTGAGGGCGTACTTTACCCAATGTTGTCCCGGCTTCGTCCAGGATTTCCCCGGTTTTCCAGAAGCGGACACCTTCTTCCAGACCGCCCATTTCTTCCAGATACCGGGCGCCATCCGCTTCTCGACCACCACCGGCGTAATACAGAGTGGCAGCCGCCTTGTCTGCCAACTCCATTTCTTCCTGTGTTGAATCGGAAGTTACTCCATATGCGTTTCTTACAAGAGTATTGAAGCCGCCGTAGTTATACGTATTCCGTACAAGTCGGCTGATCCCTTTTCGGGATCTCTGTAACGCTCGTGCTTTTGCCACAAATTCGGGATTGTTCGTAAATAACTTATCCGCATTCTCCATACCCAATTCATCCACGCCGAGAGCATAGGCATCTTCAAAGGACATGTTCTTCATGGCTTTACTTGCTTCAGGTGACAAACCCGGAGTCAAAGCCATGAGCTTTGGGGCGTAATTCATAGAATCGGACACC
>CAYRHB010000169.1:0-4900 GCA_964424035.1 uncultured Leptolinea sp. | reverse complement strand
GGGTCTCGCGGCCCATGTTGTCTATACCCTTGCGCTGGCATTCATCATAAAAGCAGCCAACGCAACGACGGCACTGGACGGCCTGCTGGTCGGCATGCTGGTGGCGGTGGGATTCATTGGAACGGTGTTCATCAATGAACTGACATACGAGAAACTGTCCATGAAATTATTCCTGATAAAATTTGGCGATGAATTCCTGTCACTTTCAGCAGCCGGAATTCTGCTGGCTCTCTGGAAATGATCAGGGGTGATGGATGCCTGTCTGAACCCGGCAGGTTGAGTGCAGAATGAAAAATTTGGAGGCTCACTGAATGGACCGTCAGTCCAAAATCGAACGCTATGACCGGATCATCGCGCAGTTAAAGACACTCTTACCCAAATCGCCGGACGAACAGGCCAGAATGGCCACGGTAGCGGCGCTGCTTCACCATAAGATGAACCATTTCTTCTGGACCGGCTTCTACGAATTGAAGGACAGCCGCCTGGTGGTCAAACTCTACCAGGGACCGGTTGCCTGCATGGAACTACCCAGAGATACGGGGATCTGCTGGGCGGCCATCAACACGGCAAAGCCGGTGGTCGTCCCGAATGTGCATGAGTTCCCCGACCATATCGCCTGTGACAGCCGCAGCAAGTCTGAGATCTGCGTCCCTTATCGAGATGCCAGCGGCACGCTCACCGCCGTGCTGGATATTGACAGCGATGTACCGAATAACTTTGACGACGTTGATGAAATGAAACTGTCCGAAATTCTGGCGCTGATCCCTGTATTGTGAGCATAATTGCCTTGCAGGCTTCATCCGCCCGCCTCGCGAACGGAACTAATTTGTCCGGAAGATGATGCAAGCGTATCATGGCAATGGGTTTGGCGTGAAAGCCGGCAGGGATAAATTCTCCCGCTGTTTTTGGTATCCGGTTATATAATTATCCCCTGGTGGGGTTGTCACAATATACCTGATCGAACCAATTTTTGTCACAGTAATGTAATTCGTTTTGATAACAACCAAATACATTTGCCATGATCCACAGGGTTTGAAATCCGGATGCTCCATGAATGGCCAGGGTCACCATGCATTCCGGGGTGACATGCATACCATGGAAAGAACAGCTGCTTCTTCTGTCAGTGAACTGGAGGAAAAAATGAAAAAGGCGATTTTGGCTTTGGTCCTGCTCATGGTATTCACGTTCTTTTTCTGGCCGTGGTTTAACTGCCCGCTTCCAACATTAAACAATACCAACCTGACTGGCGCGCAAATGCTTTACAACTATGGCGAATTGGAATCCATGCGCATTAATTGCGCACCAAAGGGAGCGGCAGCCATACAGATGGCTGTTTATATCCTGTTGATGATCCTTGCCGGGACGGTCACCCAATTCACGTTGAAATCCAAACCCGGGCCCGTCTGGTACTGGACCGGCTTGCTGGTTGCCTCAATAACGGGTCTTGTCTTATTGTTTATTTCAACAATCAAAGTGCTCACCGATTGCATCCTGTTTGGCACTTATCTTTCTCTCTTCACGAATTTCGCGTTGATTATTGTCGCCATTATTGGGCTGGTTGTTTCAATCCGATCAAAGGTCAAAACGCGAACCGGAATTCCCGATACGACAGCCGCACCGGACTGAACTTCTTGCGTTTCCATTTCGTCAGGCATGAAAACAGGAAAAATAAGGGAACACCGATGAATAGTGCGCCTGAATATTATGAGGTGGTTTCATCCCGAAAGACCGAACGGCTGTTCACCGGTCTGGCGATCTTTTTTGCCATTCTTTGCGCCGGGTCCACTGGAGTCCATCTCGCCGCAGGATGGGCAATCTTCTTCCTCTGCCTTTCCGCCTTTTTTGTGTTCTATGCGCTGAACTACAGAACCCTGGTCATCCACATGGATGCATCCACCCTCAGGCTGAGGTTCGGCATTTTCCAGTGGACGGTTCCACTGTCCAATATCGAAACCTGTTTTCCGGACCCGGTCTCTTTGCAGCGCATCGGAGGGGCGGGGATACACTTCACGTTCATTGACGGCAGATACCGGGCTATGTTCAATTTCCTCGAATATCCCAGGGTCGTCCTCCAACTCAAGAAGAAGAAAGGCCCCGTGCGTGATATCGCCTTCTCAACACAGCACCCGGATGACATCATTCGATGGATCAAAAATGCGGCATCACTGTAACCTGCATGCTGGCTTCTCCGCAGGCACACAAGAATACAACGAGAATGGCAGGTGGTGAATGTCAGTGAGTTGGGTGGTGCTTCCCGTTGTTCCGGAGATCCACGGTTGGTTAAGCGAAAATGGATTCCTGGTGAGCATTTCCCGGTCCCGGTATCCTTCGCTGGAAGAACTGCTCACGGTATTGCGATCCTTTGATCTTCCAATCCAGACAGAAGAATTACCCGAAAGCACACTCGGGATCAGTGCCGGAGAACCGCGTTCTTCACCGTATGTGTACATCCTAGGTAACAATAAAGAGGATGGCTTTGCTTTTCATTTTTACCAAAACACAGCCGGTGAAACGTTTATGCTTGAAATCTTGAAAAAGCTTTGCGAGAAATACTGCAAGGCACTGGTCATTTATGAATCATCGACCGCCACACCATGGCTCGTCCTCCCGGAGACGGACATTGTTCAGGCAGTGGTTGAATGGAAACGCCGGATCAGGGAAAACTCCATCCGTTAACAGAATCGGCATCCCGGTTGAAATAAATGGTTAATTCCCGCGGATCAGGCTATTGAATGATTGATCAGCCGGTGGTCAAAACCTCTCCAATCACACAAAGGTCTGGCGGGATTCATCCGGATATTCAAAGACAGGCCACAGGTCAGTTAAAACTTGCCATATTTACTACTCCGAAATATGCTCCTTGTCTCCAGGGGTGGCAATATCTTTAGGGATCAGCATCTTCTGACCCCCGATCAGGATCATCCCGAGCAATACAAAGGGAAGCGATACGCAAACCAAACCCGGCATGGCGATCCAGGTATTCCGGTTGGTTATTTTCAGGGATTGGGAGGAAGGATCTCCGATAAATTTATTTATGTGATCCGCGGATTCCCGCGCGGTACGGGTATTCAGATAACTGGCGCCGATACGCATGGAATTCGCCGCGCCCTGTATGCTCACTTCAGTGAACTCACAATCATACCGGCTTATCCGTCCCACCGAATCACAGTGGATGGAGGTTTCTGCCCCGACAACAGCGTTTATGAATTCCGGGCGGGTTAAAGCAAAGGTGTCAAACCATAATACTTGCCCCGAACAATCCACGCGTCCGCTTTTTTGCCTGATGCAGGTCAGGTAATGTGTCTGACCATACAACAACACAGATCCAATCCCCAAAATGAGAAAAAAACAGCCAAGAAAACGAAATGGTTTTTCATACTTTTTCCAGTAACCGGATTTGCCGGGGTCAAAGAAGAGAATTCTTGTCAAGCTCAAATACACACCACTCCGGGATACACCTGCAAGGTTGTTTCAATTAAACATCATTTTGTCTGAATGCAATTCTTTTATTTCATTTAAACGAATAAAAACCGCCAGTAGTAGAGGATACTACTCGCAAGCCCCGGGCAGGGTTTATCCGGCAACATAAAACTTCCATTTATTACCCTTTTCCCAAATAAGATAAAATAGATTTTATTGAACATATATTTGCTGATTTGCTGGGATATTTCGGATGTTGCACACAGAAAAAAAGGAGGAAAAAATGTCAGAATCTCAAAATTCAAACTCAGCGAATGGCAGTCATAAAGACGCCCGGATTCCACTTCAGATAGGTTCCATGACACCGGAGCAGATCGCCCTGGTACTCACGCATCTTCCGGTTGATGTAACCTTCGTGGACGACGGCAATGATGTGCGTTTCTATTCCGGCGGGAAACACCGGATATTCGAACGTACACCCGATGTCATTGGCCGGAACGTCATGAACTGCCATTCTCCGGATAGCGTCCAAGTCGTGTATAAAATTCTGGAAGATTTCCGGGCTGGAACAAGGGACACGGCTGAATTCTGGATCCAGACGAACCCGGATACCCCCGAAAACCGGATGATCCATATTCGTTACTTTGCCGTGCGAGATGCAAAGGGTAAATTCTACGGAACGCTGGAAGTGACGCAGGATGTGACGGAAATCCAGAAGCTCAAGGGAGAACGAAAGCTGTTGGATGAGGAAACATAAGCTGTAGCTATATCCGGTTCACAATCCGGGCAGTTTGCGTGCCTGGTTCAGTACATCTTCAATCAAACCAGCCGGTTCAAGGATCTCCACTGATCCGGCCAACCCGAAAACCAACATTTTGGCTATCATATCTGAATCCAGGTGCAAAGAGATGGTCAGCCAACCCCGCTCATCCGCCTGACCGGTCACCTTCCACCGCCCGGGAAGGAACGTTTTCAGGGTGGTAATGAGGTCAGGATGAATGCGAAAAATGTAATTTTGGTCAGAAAATTCTTCTTCAAAACTCTTTAAATGGATTTGCCAGTATTCCGGCAGGTCGAAATCACAGCGGCGTGAGAAGGGTTTTTCCAAAACATGGATGGAATGGAACCGGTTGACCCGGTACGTGCGTAATTCGTTTTCTCTTTCAGCCAGTACATACCACAGGCTGGATTTACAAACCAGACTGTACGGAGCCAGGACTTTCTCCGTAATCTCCCCGCTATAGTTTTCATAGGTCGCTTCGATCATCCGGTCTTCATAAACTGCTTTCTGCAGATCATCCCAGAAGGCTGGCATGGCCGGATCATGCCACCACCAGGTCGGGTCGATCAACAGCCGCTGCCGGATATGGTCGGCGGTGGAACGCTGCGTGTTTGGCAATGATGCCAGCATTTTCATTAATAATTGATCCGCGGCAGCACCCAACCCGACTTCACGCAGAGCATGGTTGTTGTTCATGAT
>CAYRHB010000168.1:0-4977 GCA_964424035.1 uncultured Leptolinea sp. | reverse complement strand
AGACATTGTCATTTTGTTGCTAATTTTGTTATTCAATATGTAAGCTTCAAGGTCTTGTTCTTCTACTCGAATATTTCTTCCTATGTGAATTGCCGGCAGGATTCCTTCATTTAAAAGAGTAAACGCTTTGGCTTTACTAATACTCAGGCGTTCGGCTACATCCTTGGCGGTAAGTAATTTTGTTGTCATCAGTGGTGTACCTTCCTTTAAATTGAGATACATCCAATATAATTAATGCGATTCTTGATTCCAACCTGGTAGTAATAGTGGAGGATCATATATGATGAAAAAAGTCAAACCCTCTCCCTGTTATAAATTGAAAATATTTTTTTGACATAACTAAATTAACTCCGATTTTTTTGGGAATCTATCCTGGTAAATTACCTCCTGGGTATACCCATGTTCTTTGTTACCTTTCCCCTAATATTCAATATAAAGCTGATATTATTCTTAAATTGCACAAACTACTTAAAACTTCCAAAGTATTTGAATTTGTATAAATGTTATAATCCATTTGATATTGTCTCAAATTCATAAAAACATTCATCGATAAAAGAAGTTTCCGTGTTTTCGTCATTGGACGATAATAGACGATCAAGTGGGGAATTCGCGGGTGAATGTTGATCGTAATTTTTGTAAATAATAATCAGGAAAATTCAGCCTTTTTCTCCATGTCTATTCGCTTTCTCCACACCTAACAATAGGGCATAAAAGTATGGATGATCAATTTTTCAGCCACCCGATTCTAAACTCACCCTATAAATACCCATCCAAACATTGGGAATTGGACAAGGATGGACAACCCACTCAAAATATTCTTGACCGCCGCCGCCCTGCGGAATTCATAACACCCATTCCCAAACCCCGCCGACGAAGAGCCGAAGAACCTGGTATACCAGCACAACTCGCCATGGTTCTAGATGAAGGCCGGGGGTTATCAACCGCCGAACAACATTACGACCCTACCGGGAATATAAATCTGGTCAGAAGTTTTGTGGATCAATGGAGGCAAATACCCGATCCCAACGATTGGAAGGTTACTCCAGAAACAGCGAGATTATTGCAACATTGGCGTAATCACCCATTTGCCAGTATCCGCCCATTTTTCTGCCAGGTGGAAGCGGTTGAAACACTGATCTGGTTGACTGAAGTAGCCCCCAAAGGTGGAAAGAGGGAAAAGGATCTTTTGGAGCGATTGGCTGCGGCCAGCAATGAAGCTAATCCGGGATTGGAACGCATTGCATTAAAGATGGCCACCGGCTCCGGTAAAACAACAGTTATGGCAATGATCATTGCCTGGCAAACGATCAATGCCCTACGTTACCCGGGGAGCAAACGATTCACCCGAGGTTTCCTAGTGGTCGCCCCGGGTATTACCATCCGAGACCGATTGCGCGTTCTGCAACCAAACGACCCGGATAGTTATTATGCCAGCCGCGAACTGGTACCTTTTGACCTGCTCCCCGAACTTGGCAAAGCGAAAATTGTTATCACCAATTACCATGCATTCAAATTACGGGAACGCATGGACCTCTCCAAAGGCGGACGTTCTTTACTGCAAGGACGTGGGGAAGCATTGAATACCCTTGAAACAGAAGGCCAGATGTTGCAGCGTGTAATGCCAGAACTGATGGGGTTTAAGAATATCCTGTCCATTAATGATGAAGGCCACCATTGTTACCGTGAGAAACCGGAACCGGAAGAAGAAGATCTGACGGGGGAAGAACGGGAAGAAGCTCAGGCTAACAATGAAGCTGCCCGGTTGTGGATCAATGGGTTGGAAATTGTCAGCCGGAACATTGGGCTGGCGCAGGTGGTTGATCTTTCGGCAACACCTTTCTTCTTAAGAGGCTCAGGGTATGCGGAGGGAACTCTCTTCCCCTGGACTATGAGTGATTTTTCACTGATGGATGCCATCGAATGCGGCATCGTTAAATTACCGCGGGTTCCAGTGGCAGATAATATTCCCGGAACGGATATGCCAAAATTCCGTAACCTGTGGGAAAACATTCGATCAAAAATGCCGAAAAAAGGGCGGGGAAAAGCCAAAGAACTTGACCCATTGAGTTTGCCGGTGGAGTTGCAAACAGCTTTGGACGCTCTATATGGACACTATGACAAAACCCATGAATTGTGGAAGCAGGCGGGTATAACCACTCCTCCCTGTTTCATCATCGTCTGTCAGAATACAGCTTTTTCTAAGCTGGTATATGACTTTTTTTCCGGATTTATCCGTACGTATGTTGATGGCACAACGGATCTGGTACCGGGTCGATTGGCCCTTTTTCGCAATTTTGATGAGTACGGCAACCCATTGGCCCGCCCCAACACGTTGTTGATTGACAGTGAGCAGCTTGAATCGGGTGAGGCGTTGGATGTCAATTTCAGGCAAATGGCTTCAGATGAAATTGAACGTTTCCGGCGCGAGATTCTCCAGCGGTCCGGTGACCAACGTCAGGCAGAAAATATCACGGATCAGGACTTGCTGCGTGAGGTAATGAACACTGTAGGTAAGGCCAACAGGTTGGGAGAGTCAATTCGCTGTGTGGTTTCAGTATCCATGTTGACCGAAGGCTGGGATGCCAACTCTGTTACCCACATTCTTGGCATACGTGCCTTTGGCACCCAATTGTTATGTGAACAGGTGGTTGGCCGCGCTCTGCGCCGGCAATCTTATGATCTGAATGACGAAAACCTGTTTGACGTGGAATACGCCGATATCCTCGGCATTCCTTTTGATTTCACCGCCAGCCCGGTAATAGCCAAACCTCAAACTCCCCGTGAAAGTGTGCATGTTCATGCCATGCGCCCAGAACGGGACGCTCTGGAAATTACGTACCCGCGCGTTGAAGGATACCGGGTGGAATTGCCTGACGAACGGTTGGAAGCCACATTTACGGATGATTCAAGATTGATATTGAACCCGGATATTGTTGGCCCATCCATTACCCATAACGCCGGGATCATAGGCGAAGATGTTGACCTTAGTTTGAAACACCTGGAAGATGCTCGTCAGTCAACACTTGTTTTTCAGCTAACGAAGCGGTTATTGTTTACGCATTACCGTGACCCAGATAGCGATCCTGAACTTCATTTGTTCGGCCAGTTGAAACGAATTACAAAACAATGGCTGGACCAGTATCTGATCTGCCAGGGTGGCACATATCCGGCGCAATTGATCTATCAAGAACTTGCCGATATGGCCTGCTCACGCATTCACGCCGCCATTACCCGGCGTTTTGAAGGTACCCGACCTATACGCGCCGTATTGGACCCGTATAACCCAACCGGCTCGACGATGCATGTTAATTTTTACACCTCCAAACCGGACCGCTGGCAGACAGACTCCCGAAAGTCGCATATCAATTGGGTGGTACTGGATAGTGGGTGGGAAAAAGAATTATGCCGGGTAGTTGAATCGCACCCGAAAGTTCGGGCATATGTAAAAAATCAGGCATTGGGGTTTGAGGTGCCTTACCTGCATGGTTCCACAATGAGAAAGTATCTGCCCGATTATATTGTTCAGGTGGATGATGGCAAAGACGACCTGTTGAATCTGGTTGTTGAGATCAAAGGGTTTCGTGGTGAAGATGCCCGTGAAAAAAAATCCACCATGGAAACGTACTGGGTACCTGGCGTCAATCATCTTGGCATCTACGGGCGCTGGGATTTTCTGGAATTGACCAATATATATCTAATGGAAGACCAGTTTGGTACCCATGTGGAAGTCGCATTAAACACAATCACTTCAAAACATACAGAGATTATTTAGCTAGGATTTCTTATGGCGAAGCCAAAAAACAATTCAGAGAAAACAATAGAATCCTTCCGGCACAATGACGCTTCCCGCCGGCATATCCCCACAGCCGAGTACCAGTCCATTATTCCTGAAGATCAACTGACACCCATCCAGGTGGCATACCAGCGCAGCAACCCCAACCTTGACCCACAACTGATATGGCGTGGCAAAGACCTGCTCAACGAATCGGACCTGGTTGTGCAAGCTCCCCCGATTTATATCCAGGAAAAGATCCATTCCAAGGTATTGATTGACGACCTGCGCAGACAAACGGAAGATCAAAAAAGAGGTACTGAACCCCAACAGATGGATTTCTTTGCCGACTTCAACGGCCTACCGGAAGGAGATGCGAAAACCGAGTTTTACCAGCATGATGCCAACTGGAGTAATCGAATGATCCTAGGTGATAGCCTGCAGGTGATGGCATCCTTGGCTGAACGTGAAGGGCTTCGTGGCCAAGTACAGATGATTTACATTGATCCACCGTATGGAATCAAATTCAATTCCAATTTTCAATGGTCTACTACAAGTAGAAGCGTTTCAGATGGAAAAACCGATCATATAACACGTGAACCTGAACAAGTAAAGGCGTTTCGAGATACATGGCGAGATGGGAAACATTCTTATCTAACATATTTAAGAGACAGATTTATCATAGCTAGAGATTTATTAACAGATTCTGGCTCTCTATTTATCCAAATTAGTGATGAAAATGTACACTTAATCCGTACCATACTTGACGAGGTGTTTGGATCAGCAAATTTCTGCTCGCAAATACCATTTTTAAAAACGAGTAGCTCTGGTAGTCCAGGAAATCTTACCAGTTTATCTGCAGTAGCTGATTATCTCCTTTGGTATTCGAAAGATTTTGAAAAGAAAAAGTTTCATGAACTTTTATTGGAAAAGCAATTTGGGGACGAAAAAGCCAGTGCTTACAACTTAGTAAGAAATGAATTTGGTTTTATTCGTAGGTTAACACAAGAAGAGAGAATAAATGAATCTTTGCTTAATGGATTGGATATCTGCCGAATTGACAATATAACATCTCAATCTGGTGTTGAAAAAACAAAATATCCTGTCAATATTGAAGGAAAAGTATTTAAACCTAATAAAGGTGTTTGGAAAACAGGGGAAGAAGGTATGAAAAGACTTCTTCGTGCTAACCGAGTTGCAGTCGG
>CAYRHB010000167.1:0-4980 GCA_964424035.1 uncultured Leptolinea sp. | reverse complement strand
AAGCTGGAAATTCGTCAAAACGGTCAACTGGGACGCGCAATTCTCCTTCCCGGAACCGCAGTACGGCTGGGCCATCGCCCGCGCCAACGGTGAAGTCGCCCTGGTGAAAACGGTCAATGGCGCCTCAACCTGGAAGATCATCGAACCGGTGATCGCCAGGCCGTAAGCCGCCTTCGTGGATCACACTCCGGTTGCTGTATAACTTGTACGGTCAATTATTGTGTGCTATTCTTGAATGAATTCGTAATACCGTATCATCCTGTTGTCATTCATTTCTATTCCATCAAGAAGAAAGAAGAGGCTGTCATGGGAGATAAAAGTCCGAAGGATAAAGAAAAGCGAAAGAAGAAGAAAGCCACAAAAACTCCCGCTGCTTGATCGACGGTCAGTGGAAAATCACACGATATAGTGAAACGCACCCTTTTCATTCACGGGTGCGTTTTCTTAGTTTCCTATGTGTTACAAAAACCCGATTGCATCAACCCGGATAAATGTGTATAAAGTGTACATTGTTATGATCATCGCGGAGTATCTTTAACACTCAAGGAAGGCAAGCAAGATGGCGAATTCCCGAAAACTATCCCTGCTGATTATTGTGGCATTATTCATTTCTGTCGCCTGCAACCTGCCGTTTATGGCACAACCAACCGGCACGTCCACCCCGGCACTGAACGCCACCGATATCGCGCAGACGGTCATTGCTCAGATGAGATCTGAAACAGCCACAGAGGAATCTCCTGCAGTTCAAACGACTGAACCGGCTGCCACGGTGACCGATACCCCCGCGCCGCAACCCACAGACACGGCGACCAAAACCCAGCTGCCGTGCAATCAGGCAGCCTTTATTTCGGATATCACCATCCCGGACGGCACCGAGATCCAGACCGGGACCGGTTTCACAAAGACCTGGCGCCTGCAGAATACCGGGTCCTGCACATGGACATCGGGATACCATCTTGTCTTTGTTGACGGCGACCGGATGAACGCGCCGGATGCCGTCGCTGTGACCGGCGGTACGATTCCCTCCGGCGGCACGGTGGATATCTCCGTGGCGCTTACAGCACCTGCTTCCGCCGGGACGTACAGGGGAAATTTCCGCCTGCGCTCTTCGGACGGGGTGGTGTTTGGCGTAGGCGGCGGTGTTTCGTTTTATGTGGAAATAAAAGCGGTAGCCCCTGAAGCCGCAGAACCCGAAGAAGAGGAAGAAGAGCCGGTGGTCGTTGGCGAGCCCGACCTGATCATCAGTAATATCACATTTGACCCCTACCCGCCCCAGAAAGGCCACAGTGTGACGGTGAAGGTCACGTCATACAACCAGGGTAACGCGGCCGCCGGATCGTATATTGTGAAGTGGTGGCCGGGTGAGTATTACGCCACCGCGGCCTGTACATGGAATATGGACGGGATGGTGTCCAAAGGCGGACGGGTGCATACCTGCGTGTATGACGGCTACCCGAGCGCGTATTCGGGGATCAACACCAAAGCCATGGTCGACACCGGCGGCAATGTGGATGAGAGCAATGAGGGAAACAACACCTTTTTGAAGAAGATCGATGTCAGCAATTAGGTAAAACGAAGGGTGGGGCGGTATGATCCCACCTTTTTTGCGCGTCCGGGTGAAGCCGCCGGTGGTGGAATGGCGGCTTCGATACCTGTTTTACTGATGCTATAATCCTTTTATGGATTATCGCGCTTTACTTGTATCTGAATCAATCAAGGACTTCTGCCGTCAAAACCACATCCGGAAGATGTCCCTTTTTGGTTCGGTGCTGCGACAGGATTTTGGGCCTGAGAGTGATATTGATATTCTTGTTGAATTTGAACGCGGTCATATTCCCGGTTTGGATTTCTTTCGAATGGAAGCCGATTTATCCCACTTGATCGGCCGAAAAGTTGACTTGCAAACCCGTGGATTTCTTGGAAAAGAGATATATTCTTCTGTTGTCAAAGAAGCTGTGCCTGCATATGAGTAAGCATGATCTTGAAGTAATCCTTAATTAGATGCTGTCGCACGCGGTTGAGCAACTGTCGAAGCCCGCCTTCCCCGGTTCGGGGATGAGCGTGTCTGCCTGGGTGAAGTGGCCGGTCAGCGGGTCCGCTACGCGGAAACGGGCGGCGTAGGTTTCCAGCCCCAGTTCGGCCTGGGCGAGCTGGCCGGTGTAGCGGTGCGTCGGCTTCGACAAGCTCAGCCGCCGGTGAATGCCTTCCCCGGCTCGGGGATGAGCGTGTCCGCCTGCGTGAAGTGGCCGGTCAGCGGGTCATAGAAGCGGGCAATATAGTAGTCCAGTCCCAGTTCGGCCTGAGCGAGCTGATATTGACAAGCTCATCTACAAGGATGCATGCCTTTCCCGGTTCGGGGATGAGCGTGTCCGCCTGCGTGAAGTGGCCCGTCAGTGGGTCATAAAAACGGGCGACATAGGTTTCAAGTCCCAGTTCGGCCTGGGTTGGTTGGAGGGTGTTGGAATGGATTCATAGTTGATCTCAAGATCAAAGGATTCCATCCCTTGAATCTTGTCATATATAGAAAGGTGATATCTTTCATCGGTTTGTATCAGTCCCATTTGGCAGTTTGGATAGAGTCTGGTCTTTTCAAAAGATGTTTTCAAAAGCTGTTTATATAGTGAATTATCTATTTTTGGTGAAAAAACCATAGATGGGTGTGCATTTGTCATATCAAAAATTGTGATTTTACAAGTTTTATCTTTTGTATTTACAGATCCAATTATTAACGTTACTTTTGGTTCTAATTGAAAGAGAACTACTTTTTCATCAAGATAGAAAAAATCGACTTTTCCTTCTCCAGCATTTATGTCCTCACAATTTCCGAAAAATGAAAATCTAGAGTATTTCGCATCTGGAAAGGTCATATGTATTTCTTTCTCGATTTCGTTTTGCATATGTTCAAAATCAAAATTATTCACAATTGAACAAGGTAGTTCACTGACCGTTATTGAATCCGATTTGTTATCATTTTCTGTAATGCATCCAGCTGTGAACGCTACTGTAATGAAGGAGAGAATTATCAGAATTGTATCTTTCATCTCTCATCCTCCTCATCAAGAAATCCATTTTCTCTTTTCCACCTACGATATTCATCAAGTGTATCTTTGTTATAATTTTCAACTTCTATGCCCTTTCTAATATCTGATTCGTCAACAATTCGCATAATGTATTCAACTCCTCTGTTATAGGAATTCAGAATCAATCTTTGTTGATCGTCATTTGATAAATTACTAAAATCATTTCCATATCGTTGGGTTAATGTATCTGAAATATATGAAACCTCTCCGGCGATGTATTCAACTGAGGTAGTCGGATTCAATAAACTTGCTGGAATATCATGCTTGCCAGGAATACTTACATATCCTCTGTTTTCCAGTTTTTTCGCCTCACCTATTTGCATTTGCCCTATCCCAATGGATGCTTTTCTATCTCCAAACGAACTGATCATTGCTTGACCATATTCAACAGCATCGGCCATCCTTCCATTTCCAAAAATCCTTCTTTCAATTGCTCCACTTTCATGGCGAATTATCGCGTTTATGGTCGATGAAGAGACATTGTGTTCTTTTGCAGCTGAATTAACTACTTCCGATAATTGAGTGACCAGTTTTCCACCTATTTGATCTCGAACTTCGCGGTTGAGCACAGGGTCTTTATTGATATTCATCTGGTGATTCACCCAGGCAACTGTTGATCCTATGGCAACAGCACCTGCTATGCCAATTAATATTGGTGCCCATGCAAAATGCCCGCCAGGATCATTATAATTAATCGGCTTGTTATTTGAATAGGCGTACCGGTCAAACGCGGACGCCTTCCCCGGCTCGGGGATGAGCGTGTCCGCCTGGGTGAAGTGGCCGGTCAGCGGGTCATAGAAGCGGGCGATATAGTAGTCCAGTCCCAGTTCGGCCTGGGCGAGCTGGCCGGTATACCGGTATTGGGTGGGGGTGGTCCCCTGCGTTGACCGGATCTCCCCAAACGCCGTGTACTGGATGACGCTGTGCAGCGTTCCGTCGGCGTTGGCGGTGGTACTGGTTGACCCCAGGTGGTCAGACAGCACCCAGTGCAGCACGTCCGTCCCGTCCCCGAGGGTGCGCACGGCAATTGTCACCGCCCCGGCGAAGTAGAACTTCTGGACCTTCACACCGCCGGGAGCGATCTCTTTGTTGTAGTGCCGCCCGGGGTAGAACGTCGTCGTCCCATTGAGTGTGCCGCGCATCAGGGTCCCGTCGCCGTCGTAGGTATACTGCGCGCCGGTCAGGGTCTGCGGGGCGGGTTCCGGTGGCAGCGGCGCGGATGTGGATGTCGGCACACCGGTATGGGTGGGTGTGAAGGTGGCGGTAGCCGAAGGCAAAAGGGTTGCGGTGGGGGTCGGTGTGGTGGTGGGAGTGTATTCCGTGGCCGTTGGGGTGGCGGTGGCGAGCCCGTTCACGATGAATGCATCCACGTCGTTATGGTGTACAAACACGTTGGATACTATTTACAATCTCTTGTGCCTGATTATTTAATTCTGAACTATTGCCTTCATATATTGAAGCTTCAATAGTATTGTTTTGGAATTTGCGATCTTGTATTTCATATATCACTATTTTTTGAAATCTATCGGATTCCGGTTCTCCAACTTGGATTCTAATTGGATCATCCATCGATGTAGTAGGTATTTGGATAACAACTTTCAGTACATTATATTTTCTGTTCTCAACAATTGTCGGCTCTTGTACAATTTGAACATCCTGTTGATCATAAAGTTGCCCAATACGCTTTGTATCATCTTCTAAAATTTCTGATAACAACAAGGGGTTATATGTTAAATCAGCTGGGGTGGTTGGGCAGGATCCGCCTAGTATTTCAATTCTGGCCGAATTATTATTCAAAATCCCCCTTTTTGTTTCTAAAATTATCATCCAGTTTCTTTCATAGAAAACTACATCCCAATTCCCAGGTCTTTCAAGCAAAATACCTGTCTCAGGGTTGAAA
>CAYRHB010000166.1:0-5139 GCA_964424035.1 uncultured Leptolinea sp. | reverse complement strand
AGAATAATTCACTTTGCGCTGCTTCTAAGAAAGAACATGAAAAAATTATTGCACTAATAATATAAGCTCTATTTTCATAGTATTTTATTCCAGGCTCTTTTGCTTTTATAACATATAGTCTTGCAATGTTATCAAACTCAAAAGCAAAATTATATTGTGCTTCGATTTTAGAAACTCTGATTTTGTCCCCGTTTTTTATTACTGTTACTTTTTCTCCCTCTTGAATTGGTTTCTTGTGTTTCATAGTTCCCCATCCAATTTACCCATTGGCATAAGATCATCTGTCGAAATCATTATACAGAGAATCAAATCCATAGTATGTCACGATAATTCGTATTTAATTTCTGTCCCTGGTTGCACAAGTTCCACCGCTCAATCCACCCCATGTATTTTCTGTTGAAATTACCAGGACTTGTTTTATTTCCCTGCGGGCGTTACCGGGATAACGAAATCACAGGTCGGGTCACCGCAGGAATGGGCTTTGGTCTGGGTGACCTCGAACTCCAACCCGCCTGTCACCCAGTGCAGGGATGCCCGCAATATGCCCGAGATCAGGTAACACGAAGGCTCGCTCGTGGTCCTGCCCCAGCAGGCCGGGCAATAATGGACGGTATACAGGAAATGCCCCTTATCCGTCAGGACGACCGGCTCCTCTTTTGTATTGCTGAACATGTTGCGGATGATCATCAATCCGGCGGCGATCTTATCGGTCAAAGATCTGGCTTCAAAATCCACACTGTGGATATCGACCGGTTCGCCAAAGTCCTTCAGCATCTGATTGAATGTAACCGTCCCGGCACGGATGGCCAGCATCCGCGCGCTTTTTGAGCCGTACATCGCATCCAGGGCAGCCGCGATGGATGAAAAATAGGAATAATCAAATTCCTTGTCCGTATCGTTGGGAGGATAATTCCCAATATATTCGTCCTGCCCCGCCTGGTGGAGGATGGTATTTAACCCGTTTACCCCGACCACATCTTCCAGAGACAGCATGAAAATGCGGGCTACATTATTGGGGAAATAAAGACCGCTTTCCAGTATGGGATCAATTGGGCTCACAAAACCTCGATCTTTCTTTTTTTCCGGTAACCGGAAAAATTCGTCGATCTTGATGGTTCTGCCATGCGGGAAATCAGTGTATTACCATAATACCGATTTTGAACCGGGTATGCAAAGGCCTGTCAGATGGATGGTTCAGCCGACGCTGTCCATGCGGAGGTTATTTTGCCGCGGGATTCACAGGGATGATGTAATCACAGGTCGGGTCACCGCAGGAATGCGCCCGCATATGTTTCACATCGAATTCCTGTCCGCCTGTAGCCCAGCGAATGGCTCCCTGCAGCAATCCGGCTGTAATATAACAGCGCGGAGTTTTGGTTTCCCGTCCAAAACAGACCGGGCATTTTTCCACAGCATACAGGAACTGGCCGTCCTCCGTGCGTGGGATGGAGGTGGTCGGTTTGTGGGTGATCACCGTACGCACCAGACACAACGCGGCTTCGGCTCTCTCTTCCACAGACCTGGATTCCAGTTCCGCCAGGGTGAACCCCGGAATCTCTCCCATTACCTTCTGCGCCACTGAGAACATGGCATTCCCCGCGCGCATGGCCAGTATCTGACCGCCTTTATCACCGTACAGATCATCAATGGCTGCCATGATCGCGGAGTAACGGGCAATATCGATCCCCGCTTCCATATCTGCAGGCGGGTAGTTGCCGATCAATTCCGGATATCCTGCCAAATTCAGGATCGCTTTGGCCCCATTGGCGCCGGCTACATCTTCCACAGACAATAACATATTTCGAATAAAAAGATTGGGATACAGGATCCCGCTATCAGGTATGGTTTTCATTAATTTAGTCCCCAAATAATAAGATGACTGACCGGAGATTGCCAGTTCACAGAAAAAAGGCCGAAAATTCAAAACCGGGAGGGGCGATTTCCAACCTTTTACAAATGGTATCTGAACGGGCTATAACCCGATCATATCTAGGATACCAGTATCTGCCATAAAATACCTTTCAATCAGTTTACGCTTTCCAGATACCGCGATCCGTCAATTGGTTTGAGACAGGCTGCTGATTGCCGGACAAATTCCCATCTGCGAGTTTTTATAATTTCAGGCAAAATTAATAGCCGGTATTTGTTCAGAAAGATATGATGGATCCAACCATGCGATTATTTACCCGGAGTGATTCGAACTGTTCACATATGGCAGCAGCCTGATGGAATTATGAATATCAAGAGACGCTCTATCTTTATTCTTGTGATGTTCCTGCTTTCCGCCTGCGGAACGGCTGCGCCTGTGACATCACCAACGCCATCCGCAACAGTTATTGCCTCAACCCCTACCCTGACTAACACCCCCATTTCGACTCCCACTCTCCCGCCCTGCCAGCAACCGCAAACCCCTGCCGCCACTGCCAGCCCCACACCAAAGCCCGTACGGCAGACGGACGTAAAACCCTGGCCGGCATCCCCGCCGGAGGAACAGGGGATGGACCCGGCCATGCTGGCTGCCCTGCTGAAAGCTATTCAGGCAGATGGTCGCAACATCCACAGCGTGCTGGTAGCGCGTCACGGCGCGCTGGTGCTGGAAGCCTATTTTCCGCCATTTGACCGGGAAACCCCGCATAATATTTACTCGTGCACCAAAAGCGTAACCTCCGCCGCCGTGGGGCTGGCTGAACGGGATGGTCTGATCGACGATCTGGATACGCCTGTCTATTCCTACTTTCCTGATGTTCGCCTTGAGGATGACAGCCGCAAAGCCATTACGTTAAGGCACCTGCTGACCATGTCATCCGGCGTGGAATGGAGCGAGCCTTTACGTTCCGGTTTGAACGACAACTGGTATATCTTCGATTCAGATTCCCCGGTTGAATACTTTTTCAGCCGTCCCACAGTCACCGCGCCGGGGCGCATTTTTAACTACAATACGGGGGGATCGCACCTTGTTTCCATGCTCGTTCAGGAAGCCGCCGGGGAACCGGTCTCCAGCCTGGTGGAACGCGAATTATTCACCCCGTTGGGTATCTCTCGCTATACCTGGATCGAAGATACCAGCGGGCACACCATGGGGGGAACCGGTCTGGCTCTCGCCCCTGCCGATATGCTGCGGTTTGGCCAGTTATATCTTCAATTCGGGCTTTGGGGTACAGACATTGTACTTACGCCAGACTGGATCAAAGAATCCACACGACCTTATATGAATCTGGCCGGGGGTGTGAATTACGGGTATCTGTGGTGGGTGAGACCGAACGGCATCTACAATGCTCTCGGTTGGGGTGGTCAGCAGATTATTGTGTTGCCCAAACAGGATATGGTGGTGGTGTTCACAGCCGGGATCCGCGATGCTTCCTGGAATACGTATGATGACCTGCTGGACACCTATATCATCCCGGCGGCGGCTTCTAACATTCCCTTGCCCCCTGATCCGTCTGGGACCGCCGCTCTGAAAGAGCAGTTGGTGGCCGCAGCCGGTGAAGAATTGCAGGCCCCTTTTAACCTTCCACCACTGGCACGGGATATTAGCGGGAAAACCTATCTCGACCTGAACGGCACGCATGGATGGTCAACATTCACGTTTCATTTTGACCGCATTGATGAAGCTGCCATCGATTTGATGTATGGTGATAAAAGCGAAGAGTTCTCCGCGCGGATCGGGCTGGATGGAATTTACCGGATCAGCCCCACACAAAACTATGGACCGGTTGCCTTTAAGGGCCGCTGGAAGGATGAGGATACCTTCATATTGACCCAGCAATTCCTGATGGAAGCCGAGCGGATTGACATGGAAATGACATTCACCACTGAAGGCGTAAAACGGGTCAGTCGATGGACAGTCGAGGATCATATTGAAGAATCCGATGCTGTCCCGTTGTACAAATAGCGCTACAAGTCGCTGTCAGAGAAGCGATGCCAGGGCTTCCAGCAACACCCGTCTGTCTACCAGGCCGAGTGGGACATTCCTCTCATCTACAACGACGAGCCATTTACGGCCCTCACCGAGCATCAGACGCGCGGCATCCGCGAGCGACGCTTCCGGAGAGATCACCGTCACACCGGATGACATGATCGAGGCGGCCGTTTCGGATCCGGCAGGGGGTCTCCCGATCTTCTTAAGAGCCTCCAGTATCCCCTGTCGATGCGCAGATTCAACCCGTGCCACAGCATCAGAGTCAGCGATCATACCGATCGCCGACCCGGTTTCATCAACCACAACCAGCCGGTGGCTCTCATAACCAACGAACTTTTCTATTATGGCCGCCAGTTTCTCATCACTGCGCACAGCCGGAATATCCGTCCGCATAATGTCTTTAACCTGCCTTACCGAACCCGGATGGATGTGCGGAACATTGGCATACATCGGAAAATCCACCACCTGCCTGAGGATATCCAACCGGGAAAGCATACCGACCAGTTGACCCGTCTCGTCTGTCACTGGCGCACGCTTTAATCCCGCTTTGACTATTTTGGATACCGCAGACCCCAGGTATTCGGTCTTTAAGATCGTAACAACCGGTTGAGTCATTACATCCTTTACCCGCTTTTTCACCTCATCCATTTCGTGAAATTCATCCTGATCAGATGGTTCACCAAGGCGCAAAGCCACAGAAAGGCGCTGTTTGATTCCTGCCCGGTTCAGCAGATCTTCATCGGTTAAGATGCCTGTTACCATTCCCTGCCCGTTCACCACCGGCAGGGCTTTCAATCCATTCCGGACCATCGTTTCCCAGGCTTTCCGGACGGGAAGGTTTTCATCCAGAGACACCACTACCTCTGTCATAACCTCGGATACAGGTTTATCGACCGGCAGCAAATTCATATACCGGTGAGCATATTTCATGATCGTAACATCTTCGAGGGTGATCAAACCTTCTCCGACCATGGGAGATATGCTGGAATAAGCCTGTTGAATCCGTTCCGGTGTATCCACAGCTTCTATCAGCACGGGTAGATCCGTGGACAGCACTTCGACAGCAGAAGATCGAATATGGGAATGTGCGCCAAAACCGGAAACACCCCGGAAAACTGTGGCGCCTGCCAGCCCGTTTGATTTCAGTACTTCCAGAATGGCCGTATCCAGCGGTTTTCCACGCCAAAGGTCGCTTTCTCCGAGATAGATACAAGATCGGA
>CAYRHB010000165.1:0-5288 GCA_964424035.1 uncultured Leptolinea sp. | reverse complement strand
ATACACTATCAAGGATATATAACTCTTAACAATAATGAAACCGATAAAACCGGTGAAAAGCAGTGGCACTACCGGTTTTATCCATGAAGCGAGATCAGATGTCCGTCCTTGCTCCTGCCTTGGGATGGTACACATTTTCCGTTGTCTTCCATATTCCCTGCAGCGCAAGATCGATTTTCAAGCGGCGGGGGTAAACATACGCGGTTGAAACCAGTCCCTGTTTGTGCGCCATAACGGCACGCATCTGGATTGGATCGACAACGATGCATTCTTCCATTTTTCGGCCGGCTGCTTTTGGTATGTACTGGAATACATCTGGAATCAATTTACCCAACCCGGACTGTTCGAGAAAGATGAGGCGCCCGTCAGGGAAACTTTCTTCCACATTCCAGCATTTTATGAGTTGGCGAAACCAGATTTCAGGAATATCCACGATAACCCGCGGGTCAAATTCATTAGATATCTGTTGATAGATATTAAAGAAAGCCTGATCAATTTTCAAGGATTTTCCCAGTGTTTCAGGGATCAGAGTTGGTTCCACATCCACCTGCAAAGTATCCATGACCTTGCGGCAAAAGGTTTCGGGGACCAATTTACCAATGGCCAACTGTTCCTGCAAGGGACGTACTTTTTGTTGAAGTGCAAGCTTTTCAGCGCTGCTACTATTCGGGTACAAATTTTCAACAATTATGGAATACAGGGAAGCGGTAAATGCCCCGGAAAACCAGAAAAGGATTGTTGAGAAGTTTCGAGGCATATTATTCTCCCATTACCTGTAAGACGATGTATCTCGGCAATTCTTCAGGCTGACCGTTGGTCACCATGATCTCCTGGTGTGTGCCGAGGACAAGATTCCCCTCATGTATCGGGATGACTACGGATGTCGGCATAAACGCCGCGCGTACATGGGCGGACCCGTTAAAATCTAATTCACGCCGGTGATGCAGGTAAGTGCCATCGGAAGGAGCGATTGATTCAAGGGCTCTCTCTATGTCTGCGATAATGCCGGATTCGTGTTCGCCGATAAAGACAGATCCGGTGGTGTGCTTGAAGAATACAGTTACCTGGCCTTCACGAACCCCGCTGGATTCAACGAAGTCGGTGACCAGGTGGGTGATGTTCTGAAGCGCAAAACCGGGACCAGGTGAGACCTCTAAGGTAGTTGTGTTAAATCTCATAAATTCTCCTTTACCAATAATAGATATTCAATCAGTAAAAGCTTCCAGGAAGCGTCGACTATTTTCAATCAGGTCCGGACCAGCTTTGTGCAAACCGCCGCCCATCAGATAGATTATGTCATTATCATAGGTTTCCTTCATAACCGGTATATTCTTCATGGTTAATCCACCACCGGCAACCGGGAAAATCGGTTTAATACTCTCCATTGGTATAGCTGTTCCGGCGACTGCCGACAGGCAATCTTCCCGTGAGTTGGCGAAACGACTGCCAAAATTCACAAAAATACTCATATCTGAACCAGCCAGACGAGCCACTTGCCCATACCAGGCAAACGGTGAAAATCCTGCGGTCGGGCAGACAACGTAACTACCGGCGAAAGCTGGATGGGTCATAATGGGTAATCCAAGTGACTCTTCTGCTGCCAGCATCCTTACAGAATCCAGCCCGATGTGTGCAAAAACAACCATCAATCCGCCACAACCCATTTCTCTGGCAAAGTGGGCGTTTTCAAGTAATTCATCCGCCCTACTGGTGATGTTCGGCAGGTAAATACTTTTTCTTCCAGTTTCACTGTTGGCTTTGGCAACGGCTTCCTGGATACGCAGAACCCGTTCCCTGAATTGCGAAAAGGGCTGATTACAAATGCCATGATCGTCTTTGATGATATCGATTCCACCCTTTGCCACCTGATAACCCATGTCAGCCAACTCGGAATAGCTCAAACCCATGGGTTTCAAAGCGGTACAAAGCAAAGGGCGGGTGGGAATATTCAGTAGTTTGCGAATACCTGATCGTCCGAACCTCGGACCTGAAAAATGCGAAGCTAATAAGGATGTCAAATTTAAGCGTTCCACCCGAATATTGGGGATCAGACTGATATTTCCCAGGATTACATTGAACAATTGTGGAAGGGTAAAGGCTGTGATCTCACTGGCATAACTGATAATCACGGAAAATTGGTTTTCACCGGAGGGTGATATCTCTTCGATTCGACCGACAAGCTGGTTTTTGATCTGCCCGTCCACCAGTAGTTCAAATGGAAATTCCACTGTATCTTCAACAATGATAGCCGCCGCAATCTGTTCAATTGAATCACGCGACCCAAAAAGACTGTATTCAACAGTAAAACGGTCTCCGGAAAGATTTAATTCCTGGTCTCCTCGCATGCATCCTCCTTCTAATTAAGTACCCGACTACTGTATCAGGGGATCTCAAGCAGTTTGCCGGCAGTTGATTCATCTGTGATCAGTACATGAAAGTATCCGGCGGATAAAGCGGCGTGTATCGTTTTTACTTTTTCCGATCCACCGGCGACCAATACACCCAGACGCACGTGTCGCAATGTTTCCAGTGGGATTGAGATGATCAGGTCGTCATAGGGGACCTTTACAGGATTTCCATCAGAATCGATGAAATGCCCCAGAATATCACCTACAGCTCCATTGTCGGAAAGATATTTCAAAGTATCTGATTGCAATCCTTTATTTACATATAACAGGGCATCTTTATCCACCCCGCCACAACTCTGGAATAGAATATCGCAGTTGCAGGCTTTCTCAAATACTTCATTCAAAATAGGCTCTGAGAGGATAGCCTGATACGCTTCCTTGCTTGAAACAACTGATGGTGCCAACATTCGAAAAGAGCGGCCGCCGCAAATATCAGCCATCTGTGATGTGATGTTCAACGACACCATGGATGAAGCTGATCCGGTGACACCACCAATGATATCGACAAAATCACACGCTATCCGGCGTTTCGGGTGGAAATATTCGGGCATAAAAGAAATAGTCCGGCTTAAACCTATTCCTATGGTCAGGTCGGATTCCAACCTTGGAACCAACCACTCACTGGCGCCTTTTGCCAGAAGACGCTGTTGCGATGACCGCTGGTCTACACTCATTACGACTTTTACATCTCTCAAACAAAACCGGCTCGAAATTGCGGATTCGAGTTCGAGGATTCGATTATTCCGGGTTTGAATATTGATCTGTACAATTCCCTTTTCACGTGCCAGCTTAAGCGCACGGGTAATCTTTACCCGGGAAAGGTTTAATCGCGTGGCAATTTGTGCCTGTGTTAGATCTTCTTTGTAATACATCCAGGCAATGCGTTCCAACATTTCATTAAAACTGACGGATTGTTCTAACGGGTCATGCAAAAGAATGTTTGATTTGTGGATCATATCCTGTGTCTTGATCCTTCATCAGAAATGGATTTACATACCTTTTGGTACACCTTCTGCTTTTCTGCGAAAAATATCCTTCAAAGCTGGCATGAAAGGGGGACGTGCAATGCCAAACTCAGTAATAATTGCTGTAATATTCGAATTAACCGTGACATCAAATGCCGGGTTGTAAACTTTGATACCTTTTGGAGCCATTGGTCGGGCATACCATTTTTCAGTGACTTCTTCCGCTGGCCGTTGTTCAATATGGATGCCGGCCCCGTCCGGACAATCCATATCTATCGTCGAAGTTGGTGCGCAGACATAAAATGGGATATTGAAAAATTTTGCCAGGATGGCCACACCGCTCGTACCGATTTTGTTTGCCGCGTCGCCGTTGGCAGCCACCCTGTCACACCCTACAAAAATGGCATCTACCCAGCCGTTGGACATAACAGAGGCAGCCATATTGTCACAGATTAAGGTAGCATCAATTCCAGCTTGATTTAATTCAAATGCGGTCAGACGCGCACCCTGAAGGAGCGGTCTAGTCTCGTCGACATATACCTTGAAACCATAACCCTGTTCCTGTCCCAGATACATGGGGGCGGTTGCAGTGCCATACCTGGCTGTGGCTAGCTGCCCTGCGTTGCAATGAGTTAGAAGTCCCATCCCGGGTTTTAGTAATGACAGGCCGAATTGACCTATTCCACGGCAAACCTCAATATCTTCGTTCTTAATTTCACGTGCTTCGAACAGGAGGGCTTTTTTGATGGTTTCAATCGATGAAGACTGGTTTCGACGCGCACAGGTATCCATACGATCAAGAGCCCAAAACAGGTTTACTGCAGTGGGTCGGGCGGAAGCCAGATAATCTTTTACTCTGGTCAGTTCTTGATAAAGATCGTCAAAACCACTGGCTTGAAAATTTTTTACACCCAGATACAACCCAAATGCAGCTGCAATCCCTATGGCCGGCGCACCTCGAACTTGAAGATCATAAATGGCTTTCCAAATTTCATTCATGGACTTCAAGTGGAGATAAACCATCTCGTTGGGCAACCGGGTCTGATCAATAATGACAAGCGAGTCATTGAAATCATCCAGATCCACTGTCTCGAAATTGAGCGGAAGTAATGTACCCATCATGGCTATCCTGTAATTAGATTGGAAGTGAACAATTGTTCAGACGCCTTCCTTTTGTACATAATAGTCAATTCAGGCGATTGCTTCAAGTGACTTAATGCATGGAAAATAAATTCAAACTTTTACTTTTTAAATTTTGGAATTATCTATCGGATTTTTCGAATTGGCGTTTATCTGGGTATGTAATAGATGGATCTGGGAAGTTTCTGTTCAACAGTATAGTTGCGTGCAATGGCAATCCGCATATTACGTGTCATTGATCCGGAACGCTTGATTGCGCCGTATTCGATACCGGCAAGTTCATCTGAAAATTGGTTGTTCAATTGAATAATGGAAAATTGATGGGCTTCAAACATAAGCAAGGCAAGATTCTCATCTATCTCACCCCGAATGGCCATTTCTGAGGTCTGGTAGGGGTCCATTTCAAGCGGTTTCCCTGCCAGATAACATATCATCAAGTTCTCACAGAATATTCTGCCCTGTGTGTTTTTAAGAAAATCCACATTTCGCAGAAAACCGCTTTGTGTTGAGTTTAGAAGTTCCAACGTATTCTTTCTGGGTACTCGGTCAGGTAGATTCCATAACAGGCTTACCACGATCAATAAAGGAAGAAGTCCGTATGAGACCAGGTGCAACGGTTTGATCCCAATGAAGATACGTTCAATGCGGATGAACAATGTTCCCAGTAGAAGACTGGTTGCAAAGAAAAGATTAAAAAGAAGGTTAATGTTAGAACTACTGCCACCGATCAAAAGCAATCCCGAGAAGGCGGCAAATCCGAAGTAATAGGAGAATA
>CAYRHB010000164.1:0-5334 GCA_964424035.1 uncultured Leptolinea sp. | reverse complement strand
TCCAATCTGGCCTTTGGCCAGATCAGGAGGTGTTAGTTGGTAGATGAGGAACCGGTGGTTCCTCATCTACCAACCACTTTTTTTTATTCGCGCCATAGGCGCGATGGTTGGCTGTAAAGGCATGAATTGTACGCACAAATAATCTCAGTGAGAATTATGTGAAATACTTACTAGAAGGACGATTAATGTCATGACTTTTCTCTTTATGTGCTCATGATTTCCACCGGTTTATTGGAAGTGAATAAGTCGGGGTAAATCCTTCCTCCATTATTATTTTCCCATTATAATAGAACAAATGTGTTATATATTAACAATCGATGGAGGGTGTGATGGATGTCTACGAAGCAATCGAGAAGCGGCGGACCTTTCGGGATTTTGAGGATCAACCGATACCAGTTGAAATTGTAAAGAAGATCCTGAATGCAGGCATGCGGGCGCCAACCAATGATCACATGCGGTCATGGCATTTCCTGTTGTTCTTTGATGCTTCTGAAAAGGCCAGATTAATAAAAAATATCACAAGGACAGACAGTCCGGCAAAAATAAACGAGATGCTGGACAACTGGCATATGACCAACCAGGATCAGCGTAATGTCTACCTGGATGCCGTTCCCAAACAGCAGGCCATGATCCTTTCAGCCGGGGTGGTCATTCTGCCCTGTTTCCGGACCACCTGTCCGTTGCTAAAACCTAAGAACCTGTCTGATCTGAACTATTTTGCATCCATTTGGATGTGTATTGAAAATATCCTGCTGGCTGCCACTGCCGAGGGTGTATATGGTGTGGTTCGAATTCCATTTGAACGGGAAAGCAACGCATTTCATGGAGACCTGGGTGTGCCCGAAGGATATGAGGTTCCTTGCTATATCGCGCTGGGTTACCCGCGCGCGGATGCAAAAATCCTGAAGCAGGTCGAGATCGATCTGGATGAGCGTCTGCATTTGAACCACTGGTAACCTTGCAAGGCCACTTTGCCGTTGTGTCCGGCCTCCCAAAATTGTAGATCCACCGATATAACTGGATGAGGACCCTGATCCGGGAAGACAAATTCTGGTGGGAAGAAAAACAAATCGCGGAATCAAAATCTTGCCATGTCAATCTGGCCTTTAGCCAGATCAGGAGGTGTTAGTTGGTAGATGAGGAACCGCCGGTTCCTCATCTACCCCCCTATTTTTTGTTTTTCGCGCCGTCAGGCGCGATGGTTGAGCCGAAAACGGTTGTGGCCGCAAGGGCATAAACTGTATATTCCATATGGAATTATGAAAAGCACTCAATAGAAGGACAATGAGCGTCCTGATTTTTCTCTTTTTGTGCTCATGATTCCCCAAATTCAATGAAAGTGAGCAAGCTAAGTGGCCGCCAGTATCCTCCTATCGCCGTTGTGAATATATTCATATAGCAGGCAACCTTGTTCCCGCCGTTCTCACTCTCTTTCAGTAATTTCCGGCAACGAAACGCATACCAGGCGTTAGCGTATCATCTCGCAAGACACTGTCTTATTAAGTGGGGTATAATTAACCATTATTTCCGTACATCAGGCAGGCAAAAATGGAACATCTATGGCCACATCGAATTATAGATGACAAAGTTGTCATCCGTACCAAAGACAGGGTTTGCGAGAACGCTGAGGAATTGTTTTCAAGCAAGCTTTTTTTTAAGATGGTACGCAGATGTGTTCGCGACCTGAACCATCGTAATTCTGACCTGATACGCATATTTGACAGCCGGGTTATATCCGAGGAAGATATTCAACTACTGGTAGATACCCTGGGCTACATTCTAAAAATTGACCTCGAATTGATCCCCAGGATCCTCCCCGGTTCGGAACAATTCTTAAGGGACCGTAGCCGTCTGAACCAATTTGTGGAGTATGTTTACAACTACTGGCGGCATTTCCAGCGCGTGATCATCTGCGATTCAGAAGGCAACCGGTTCGACCGCCGTCCTCACCAGACATTCAACCGTACTGTCGAGACCTTGAATCATCTGATCCGTTCAACATACCGCGATTTACAGGAAATCATTACCAATACCCATTTGCGGATCTACCGTCAGGTTCCGGCAGGGGCAGAAATTGCCTGCATCGCCCTACCGCGAGCGGTCCCGTATCCTGCTACGATCTACCAGGAATTGAATAGAATTGCGGTGATCCGCCAGATTTTGATTTACCCCCCGTTGATTTTTAACCCACCCATGAATAAAAGGACCGGCCAGTTTGAACGGGTGTATGAAAACCCTCTACAGGGAATGGAACTACAGAAAGAAAACTGGTTGTGTTATCCCGCCAAGGTCGGATCCCTGGTCATCATGGTTTACTTCTCATTGAAATTCGCAGAATTGGGCTTCTCCCTCTGCAACCTCTTTGAAATGGCCAGTGAGGATGATATTAAAAGAAAACCGGACGCGGCTTATGTCTATGGCGTGCCGGATAAGGATTTCCCGCAGGGTAACAGTAAGCAGATATTTTTTGATGACATTGAGAATGATATCCTGATCGGTGCGGTGCCCGATTCGGATGCGTTTGGTTATTTTGGTTACACCAAGAAAATGATCCTCACCCTTCACAATATCGTGATGATGAAACGTGGATTGATGCCGTACCACGGCGCCATGGTCCAGCTTCGCGTGCACGGATCAAAACCGACCACAATTCTGACACTGGGAGATACCGGAGCGGGTAAATCGGAGACACTTGAGGCGTTACGGCAGATCGGCGGCAATGAAGTCGAAGAGATTACCATCATCGCCGATGATATGGGCTCTCTGGAAATGAAACCGGACGGCACCATCGTGGGCTATGGCACCGAGACAGGCGCCTTCATCCGCCTGGATGATCTGCAGACCGGGTATGCGTTCGGCCAGATCGACCGCACCATCATCATGAGCGCAGACCAGGTCAATGCCCGGGTCGTGTTACCGGTCACCACCTACGATACCATCACCAGAGGATTCCCGGTGGATGTTGTCCTCTACGCCAATAATTATGAACCGGTGCAGGAAGGTGAGACCACTCTGCGCTGGTTTGATGACCCTGATACAGCCATTGAGGTTTTCCGGGCAGGCAGGGTCATGTCCAAAGGCACCACCACCAACACCGGTATGAACCAGACCTATTTTGCCAATGTGTTCGGCCCGGCACAATATGTACCGGAGTATGATGAGATTTCCCGCAGGTTTTTTAAGGGATTGTTCGCGAAAGGTACCCGGGTGGGAGAGCTGCATACCCAGCTGGGCATTCCCGGATATGAGCATACCGGCCCTGAAATTGCTGCACGAGAGTTGTTGAAATTGGTTCGTGAGAACAAATAAAAACCAAAAAACCTGTTCCACCACTGGAGCAGGTTTTTGTTGGACCAGATGGGTGGTTATTTCGTGATCACATGGTCAACCGGTATCTCTTCAAGCGAATCCACCACCCAATCGGCATGATTCTGCAGCAATTTGTCCGCCGGATTTGTGGTGGTGACAGCCAGGCACTTCATTCCGGCGGCTTTGGCACCGGTCAAACCAGGGATGGAATCTTCAATCACCAGGCAATGCTCTGCCGGGATATTTATCCGCCGGGCGGCTTCTTGAAACACCCACGGGTCGGGTTTTCCGGGATGGCCCACACCTGAAACAATGGATTGGAATAGATCCCGGATATGTGTCTCATCCACGACTGCATCGATGTTGGGCATTGGCGCTGAAGAAGCAATAGCACAGGGTATTCCCTGTATACGCAGCGTGTTCAACCATAGGAGTACTCCAGGCAGCAGAGTGACATTCCCCCGAACACTGTTCAAGAATTCCGTTTCCTTTTTGTCAGAAATTTCCTGCCAGAGCAGGGTTGCCTTATCCTTGCCCAGTATTAACTCAACTGCTGGTTCATTGGGAATACCAAAGATCATAGTAAATTGTCCCCAGCTAAAATTCACTCCGTATTCTGCGAGTATTTTTACCCAGGCTTTATAATGCGCCTGACCGGAATCCACAATGACACCATCGAGATCCCACAAAACAGCTTTAATAACGGCAGTCATACCATACCTTTCCGGTTTATAAAACCGTCAAAATTATAACAGCACTGGTATACTTGATGGTTGAAAGGCAGAAGATCATGGCCACATTTGAGCAAATCCTTAAAAAATTTCCAGAAGAAGTGCAAGGCTCTGTTCAAACAGTCTGGGATAATTTATCTCCGGCAGAAAAGGCGAGCCTGCTGAAACTGACGGAAGGGATTCCATCAGAAGCGTCTCTGGTGAAGATGTTAATTAACTTATCAGCCACCCAACTCAAGCTGACCTTCGGACAAAAATCCAGAGTGGCTATTGTCGGACCGGCCAACGTGGGCAAATCCACCCTGTATAACCAGTTTGTCCATTCCAGGCAGGATACCGCCCGGGTCAGTCCATTGCCAGGGACTACCCGCACCAACCAGGAAGCCGATGCCGGTCTGTTTGCCATTGTGGATACTCCCGGCGCTGACGCAGTAGGCGATGTGGGTGAAAATGAAAAGGAAGAAGCCCTTCGCGCCGCCCGGGATTCCGATTTCCTGATCGTCGTATTTGATGCCATCCAGGGAATCAAAAAGACAGAAAAAGAGATATTTGATGAACTATGCCGGCTTGGCAAGCCTTACATCGTTGCTTTGAATAAAATCGATCTGGTAAAAGCAGACGAAAAGGGAGTGATTCAACTGGTAGCCAATCATCTTGGTTTGAAGACTGAGCAGGTGGTGACCATCACGGCAAAAACCGGCAAGAATATCGACCAGTTGCTGATCAGTGTAGCGATGATCGAACCTTCCATCATCGCGGCTTTGGGCAGCGGTTTACCCGAGTTCCGCCAGAAGCTTTCCTGGCGAAGTATCATCAGCGCTTCTTCCATCTCAGGAGTGATTGCCCTGGCTCCCCTTCCGGTTCTTGATTTTGGCCCCCTGCTGGTGAACCAGTCTGTCATGGTGTTGGGGATCGCCCGTATTCATAATTACAAGATCAATCTTACGCGCGCCAGGGAATTGATAGCCACATTTGGAATGGGTTTCATGGGCAGGATGCTGTTTCAGGAACTCAGCAAACTGGGTGGAGTGCCAGGCTGGATCCTTTCGGCGGCTATTGCTGCATCTACCACGGCGGTGATGGGTTACGCTGCCATGGAATGGTTTGAAAAAGGGGAAAAAGTCTCAACAGAAACCTTAAACAAGCTTACCCGCCAGGTCACTTCACAATTAATGGATTCACTTAAAAACTTCGGTAAGAAGAAACCTGACCGTAAGAAATTTCAGCAGGCAATGGAAGAATCCCTGAAGGAAATCACAATCGAATCGCAGCCCCTGCGGGATGAAATTGAGTA
>CAYRHB010000163.1:5023-5455 GCA_964424035.1 uncultured Leptolinea sp. | reverse complement strand
TTATAACTTCGTTATACACTTCATCTGCAAGTTTATCTATATGGGAATCAGATATATAGCCTATCTCAAATCCCATTTCTGATAACAAGCATTGGCGATAAAAATCAAGTTCATCTTCAGATAAGTCTCTGTCAGATATTAATTGTAATTTTGTACTTATTCTGTCAAGATTAAACAATGATTGAGCTGCTCGTTGCCAGTTAGAATCTTTTTGAATAACAAAACCATAGACTTTATTTTCTTTTGTTCTACCAAGAATTAAAACATCACCGATGTTTGCATTTTTTAGAAAGTCTCCTGAATAATACATTCTCCATTCAGATCTACCAGCCTTCATAAAACCTTTTGCACGAGAATCGTAGAACTTGAAATCTCAAAAACCTGTAATTAAATCACTACCATCTTTATTAAACTACAAATTAATTAAACAGT
>CAYRHB010000163.1:0-5013 GCA_964424035.1 uncultured Leptolinea sp. | reverse complement strand
ACCCTTATAGTTTTAAATTTAATATACAATACCATTTATTAAAAAAATTACATATTGTTTTTAAGACCAATTTTATAAACCTGATAACTCACTATCTGTATTAAAAAATGATCGAAGTGCTTGAACTCCATTTAACTCATGCTGATGAGAACCACCAGGAAGGTCTACTTGAACGAGGATTTTATAGACAATTGATGTAAATACTGAATCGAGATTCATATCCCCACCTTTTTTTCCTTATAAATGCAGTTTCCTTTTTCAATAGGACAATCAAAACAATTCGGATTTTTACTACATACCATCATAGCGAAATCCAAAATTGAAAGATTAAATTCCTTCCAGTTCATTCGAGGTGTAATTTCTTCAGAAATCTCTCTAACCCATTTCTTCCTCCTGGTTTCACCATTACTTTCGTGACCCACTAATCTGCAAAAAAATCTTACTATATTTGCATCTATTAGTACCCCCCTGTTCTTTCCATGAAAACTAAGCCATGCAGATGCAATGTAATCGCCCACACCGGGTAATTTGATCAAAGACAAATAATCTTCAGGTATTTTTCCATCTAATTTTGTTATTTCAAATCCGAGTTTTTGTAATAACGGTGCTCTCCATTTGAGTCCAAGGGGAAATATACATTTCTCAATATCTTTTATTGATGCAATTGCCAGATCAGATGGATTATTAAATCTTTCGCAAAAATCTAAATAAACTGGTATTACATTCTTAGCTCTTGTACGTTGAAGTAGTATTTCCGCAATCAGGCCATGCCATGCTACGTTTGTTGAACGCCACGGAAAATCCTGGTAATTGTCTTTTCCCCAGGTAATTATTGATTCCCTGATTTGTAGGATGCTCTCTCTTCGCATATTCTAGGAGTATATGGTTTTTCGGCTTTGTAACCAGGATTTTCTAAATATCGGATTATCGAATTAGCGATTGTTTCGACCATTGGGACAACTACTGAATTACCAAATTGTTTGTATGCCCTTGTATCACTACAAACAATTTTAAATTTTTCCGAAAAACCCATTAGTCTTGCACATTCGCGAGGGGTCAGTCGTCGAGGTATTCCACTACCCTGTGGGATTAAAATCTCGGATCCATCTTTGTAATATCTTGCGCTTAAGGTTCGAGTGATACCATTAGGATCAGCAAGGCCAAACCCAAACCCATTGCCCTTAGCTTTATGTTTTGCAGCATAATTTTGTAAATATTCCCACAAATGAGGGGTCAATGTGTATTTTTGATCAACATCTGGTTCAAGGATTTCTTTGAGCTTAATACTATTTTCGGGAATTGGAGGAAAATGAAAATCAATATTCTCACGAAAACCAACAATATATATACGTTCTCGATGCTGTGGAACAAAAGCCTTTCCATCAAGTACCATCGGGAAAACGTAGTATCCCAATTCATTAACAAGCGTATTAATGATGACCTTAAAAGTATTTCCTTTATCATGACTCTTAAGGTTTTTTACATTTTCGAGTAAGAATGCTTTGGGTCTTTTCTCTTTCAAAATTCTAACAACGTCAAAAAACAATGTGCCTTGAGTCGGGTGATCAAATCCATGGGAAACACCCAGAGCATTGTGTTTACTTACGCCTGCGATACTAAATGGTTGGCAGGGGAATCCTCCCGTTAAAATATCATGATCTGGAATATCTCTGGCATCAATTTTCGTTATGTCACCTGATGGTATCTCATGAAAATTCTCCTCGTAAGTTTTTTGTGCCATTTCATCCCATTCGGAAGAAAAAACACATTCACCTCCGACTGCTTCAAAAGCCAGTCTTATTCCCCCAATACCGGCGAAAAGATCAATGAAAGTAAATTTCTTGTCTGATTCCATGACGATTCCATGTTTACAGGGTATTTATAGTTTACCCTGTATTTTATTAAAACTTATAGGGGCTATGATGTCTGTTTCTGCCCCTAAATCATCCCATCAACCTTCACCATGGCATACCCCCCCGAGCTGCCTTCAATTCACCAACCGCAACCCCCGGGCCAGTTTTTCCACTACCGGCGGATACAACGAAACAAATTGCTGCAACGTACCCCGGTCCAACCCGTCTGTCATCCATTCTGATGGGATGATCCGGCGTTTACCCAGGCTGTGCAGATAGAGCAGATCCAGGCAGGCTTTTTCCGGACAGGCCAGGAAAGTGCCTTTGATCAGGGAATAGCCGGTGTACAATGATTCCTTGATGCGGCAGTATTCACAATCCACCCCGGCCAGGGTCATTTTCTTTGAATGGCGGGTGGTGGCAAGCGTCAACCCGTACATGCCCTGATTCAGAATACCGTATTTTGCCAGCGCGCTTTCAAAGCTGATGTAACTCGGGTAGTACAACTGTGTAGCCAGCCGCTCTACGTCCAATGCTTCCATTTTCAACGCGTAGATCCCGCGGGTAACGCTGATGATCACTCCCGCGTCCACCATTCGTTTCACCGCTACATTCAGGTTGGCCTCGCGGGGAAACAGCTTTCGCAGATCGCTTATCCGGAAAAAATCCATCCCATGACTGGTAACGGATGAAATGAGTTCCTGCCTGTTCATCGCTCAAACAACTCAATTACTTTGCGTTGATTTTGCGGAATAAAGTGATACAGACTGTCCATCAATTCTTTGCGTGTATATTTATACTCTTCGAGTATATCGAATTCTTTTCCCAATTTCTGATGGATAAACCAGGCATCGAAAAGGTCCCGCGGATCACGCCTTTCCCGGTCTCTGATTATTCTGATTTTGTCACCCCGGATCGATTCGAGATTGTAAACCCGTCCCAGAACAGAGAGATTGTTGAAAGGGCTGCTGATCATGCGGATCGTGTGATCAAATCCCTTTGCTTTCTTATTGATCTCAATTTTTATCCCTATGGGGACAGGCCGGTATTCAACATTAAAGATAACCCTCGCGTAGAGAGTATTCCTTTTGTCATAGATATCTTTGATCACCGCCCCGGGGAGGGTCGTTGTGACTTTTTGCATAACCTGTTGAAAACTGGAAAATGATATATCTTCAGTAATGGAGAAATCCAGATCTTCGGAAAAGCGGAACGACCCGTAAGCCAATCTTAGTGATGTGCCGCCTTTGAACACAAGATTCTGCTCGAAGGGCGCGTTGAATAAAATATCCAGAAGGTTCACCTGAAAATGTTCCTTCAAGATATTGTCAACAACCGTCTGATTTTCAACCGCGAATTTCTGAGCCTGAACCTGAGTCAACATAATATACATTAATGTATATTATCTCAACATTGATGTCAAGCGGTTTCTCATGGATACCCAATCTTTCCCGCGATCATCCGGTCAATCTTGCCCATGGCATACTCCCCCAGCCGGTCCAGCTCCACCCAGGCCAGGCCGTCGCTTGCCAGCGGCCGCGGTTCGCCGACCAAGATCGTGCCGTCAAAGGCGTGCAGCACCACCTTGAAATGCGAATAGGCGTGCCGGAACACGCCGATCTCATCGCCCACTGCCACACCGACCCCCAGCTCTTCGCGCAGTTCGCGCGCCAGGCACTCCGGCAGGCTCTCGCCGGGTTCCTGCTTGCCGCCGGGGAACTCCCACAGGCCGCCCAGCAGCCCGTCAGCGGGGCGTTTGGTCAGCAGCACGCGGCGGCCGCGGCGCAGCACTCCGGCTGTCACCGTGATGAGGGGGATGGCGGGTTTCTTGACCTTCACCGGAAAATCCGCCTGCCGGTTCTGCCGGAAAGCCAGGCAGAAAGCGGTCAACGGGCATTCGGCGCAGCGCGGGTTCGCGGGCAGGCAGATCTGGTTGGCCAGGTCCATCAACGCCTGGTTGAAGTCACCGGCGCGTCCGGGGGGCAAAAATCCACGGGCGGCCTCCATTAATTGTCCCTGTCCCCGGGGGGAACGCGGGTCCAGCGCCAGTGCGGTGACGCGCGCCAGCACGCGGCGCAGATTGCCGTCCAGCGCGGGTTCGTCGGCGCCAAAGGCCAGCGAAGCCACAGCTGCGGCGGTGTACAGGCCAATGCCGGGCAGTCCGCGCAGCACATCCATGTCAGAGGGGATCACCCCGTTGTGTTCGTCCACTATCACGCACGCGGCTTTGTGCAGATGGCGGGCGCGGGCGTAATAACCCAATCCCTCCCAGGCTTTCAGTACGGTATCTTCCGGCGCCGCGGCCAGTGTCTGCAATGTGGGGAATTGCGCCATCCAGCGACGGTAGTAGGGGATGACAGTCTCCACGCGCGTCTGCTGGGCCATATATTCCGATACCAGCACTGCGTAGGGGTCTGTTTCCCCGCGCCAGGGAAGGGAACGTCCGTGTTTCGCGTACCAGTCCAGTAGGCGCTCTGAAAATGATCCGTCGGTCATGGGCCGGCGGGGCTACATTTGAAAACCGCCGCGGGAAGGCACGATCTTCTGGGTATAGTTGCGCACATAATCCAGCAGGCGCACCCGCAGGCTGGACCACTCGTCCGATTTCAACAGGCGCCCGGCTTCCTTCGCGTCAGGCAGCATGGCCGTTACCATGATCTGCGGCGATCCCCCATACACGGTGGCCCAGGCGTCAGAGAGTTCGAATCCCAAACGCTGCACGCCGGGAATGAATTCCCGGACGACAAATTCGAAATAATCCTGTTCCTGGTCAGCGGAAATATCCCAGGTCATGATCAACTTCACGGTCACGGCGACCTCTAGTTTCGCTGGTAATCCAGAACGACGACCCTGGTTTCCTCCGGCAGATTGTTCCCTGATTTCACCTGGAACGACGGCTGAACTTCCGGTTCCTTGTCGATACCCATGGCTTTCAGAAAATCCTTAAGCGGGTGCAGTCTGGTCGTGGATGCCGGGGTCTGATACATCATCGGAATGAGGATGTTCGGTTCGAGCAGCCGGATCACTTCCGTCAGTTTTTCCGAGGCGAAGCTGCCGCCCACCGGCACCAGGGCGATATTCACATCACCCAGGGCTTCGATCTCTGTCTGCGAGGGAACGCGGTTTATATTGCCCAGATGGGCTACCGTAATATTATTGT
>CAYRHB010000162.1:0-5536 GCA_964424035.1 uncultured Leptolinea sp. | reverse complement strand
CAAAAATCAAGTATTGAAAATGAAAAAGACATTTGGTGCAAGATATGAAAAGGATAGTAGTCTTTTCCTTTACAGGTAAACCTTTCAAGCTTGAAGTTATAAATCATATGCTCAGAGTGGAAATGAACAAAACAATTCAATCTCACCTTAGGAAATAGAAACTAGAGCTTATTTTTCTGGATTGCATCATATGAGCACTCAAACATATAGTCTACCAATCTTGACATTTGAATCTGGGGAAGCGCTTCGGTCCTGGCTGGAAACCAATCAATTATCTTCCAATGGAATCTGGTTGCGGATCTTTAGAAAAGACAGCGGGATGCCATCGGTGACATTCGAACAGGTTTTGGATGAAGGGCTGTGTTTTGGTTGGAGCGAGAGCACCCGTCGTAAATATGACCACGATTCGTATTTACAGAAATTCATACCGCGGAAAACACCGGGCACCCAATCTTCCCGCAACCTGAAACGGGTCGAGATACTGATCAATCAGGGAAGGATGACACCCCGGGGACTTGAGGCATTGGGAAAAGGTATTTACGCAAAAAATTGAGTTTATCTGTAATTAGCAGTAGGTTCGGTGACTCTCCAACCTGTGAAAAAATAGGGCAGCCGTCTGGCTGCCCAAAAACTTTTTATACCACCGGTTCTTCCACTTTTCCTTCCGGTTCTTTTGATTTCTTCTTTTTCATTTCCTTGCGCAGGATTACATCTCCGTCAGCGTTCAGATCAACGATGATCACATCACCGTTGGTGAAATCATTGGCCAGCAGCGCATCACTCAACGGATCTTCCACTTTCTGCTGGATCACGCGGCGCAGCGGACGGGCGCCCATGTCAGGGTCATATCCTTCTTCTGAAAGTTTATCAAGTGCCGCATCGGACGACTTGAGCGTGATCTCATTCTCCACCAGACGTTCAGCCACCTTTTCGATCTCCAGGCTGACGATCTGACGGATATGTTCGCGGGCCAGCGCGCGGAAGACAATGACATTATCCAACCGGTTAATGAACTCCGGCCGGAAGACACGCTTGAGCGAATCAAGCAGCTTTTTGCGCATCTCGTCGTAGGCTTCCTGTTCCTTCTGGGCTTCGTCCATTGTCAGCGCGAAACCAAGCGAACTCTGACGTTTGATCATATCCGCGCCAATGTTGGAGGTCATCACGATGATGGCGTTGCGGAAATCCACCTTGTGGCCACGGGCATCCGAGAGATGTCCTTCTTCCATGATCTGCAGCAACATATTGTGCGCTTCAGGATGGGCCTTCTCGATCTCATCGAACACCACAATGGAATACGGCCGGCGGCGGATGGCTTCTGTCAACTGACCGGCTTCCTCATACCCCACATAACCCGGAGGTGCCCCCACCAGGCGGCTGACCGTATGCCGTTCCATGAATTCCGACATATCCAGCTGAATGAGGTTCTCTTCGCTGCCGAAGAGGAATTTGGCCAGTGTCTTTGTCAGCTCGGTCTTTCCCACTCCGGTAGGTCCGAGGAACATGAACGACCCGATCGGACGGCGGGGATCTTTGAGGCCTGAACGTGCCCGACGCACGGACTTGGAAATTGCCTCAATGGCTTCGTCCTGTCCGATGATATGTTTCTTTAATTCATCTTCCATCTGAAGCAGGCGGACAGATTCTTCCTGCGCCATCTGCATCAGGGGAACGCCTGTCCACATGGAAACCACTTCGGCAATATCGTTGGCATTCACAACCGGACTGGTTTCGCGATCCCAGGTGGTGCGTAACTTTTCCAGCTGGCTTTCCATATCATTTTGCTTCTCAATGATCTCCTGCGCGTCGTCAAAACGGCCTTCTTCCACCGCATTGGAATGTTCCACGCGCAGTTCTTTGAGCTGGACCATCAATTCCTTCACGGTCTTAGAGGCTTCACTTTTATACATCCGCACACGCGAGCCGGATTCATCAATCAAGTCGATGGCTTTATCCGGCAGGAAGCGGTCATTCACGTAACGCGCCGACAGGCGGGCTGCGGCTTCAATGGCTTCGTCAGAGATCGAGAGGCGGTGATGCTCTTCATACGCCTTGCGGATACCTTTAAGGATCTCAATGGTCTCATCCACCGTCGGTTCATTGACCACGATCGGCTGGAATCGGCGTTCCAACGCCGCGTCGCTTTCGATATGCTTACGGTATTCCTCCAGCGTGGTTGCGCCAATGACCTGAAGCTCACCCCGCGAAAGGGCTGGTTTGAGGATATTGGCTGCGTCCACCGAAGATCCGGCCGCGCCAGCCCCCACCAGCATATGCACCTCATCAATGAACAGAATGGCTGCTGAAGCTTTCAGTTCGTCGATCACCCGTTTCAAACGTTCCTCGAACTGGCCGCGGTACATTGTCCCGGCGACCAGAGAGCCGACATCCAGTTGTAACACACGCTTGTCAAGCAGTTGCGCTGGCACATCGCCTTCAATCACGCGTTGTGCCAGCCCTTCGACAATGGCTGTTTTGCCAACACCGGGTTCACCGATGAGCGCAGGGTTGTTTTTATTACGCCGTGCCAGAATCTGGATGACCCTTTCGATTTCCATCTGCCGGCCGATCACCGGATCCAGTTTCCCTTCTTCCGCTTTGCTGGTCAGGTCTACTGCCAGCTGGTCAACCAGCGGAGTTTTTGCCCGGTTGGCCTGCTCTTTTTGAGAGGCAGTTTTACCTTGTCCGGTCGAAGCCGGAGCGCCAGCAGGGGCAGTCCCGCCTTCCTGTAAAACCCTACGAGTCTGCCGGCGGATCTGTTCGGGGGTTACGCCCAGTTTACGCAGCACATCGGTAGCCGCGCCTTCCTGCAGGCGGACCAATCCCAGTAATAAATGTTCCGTACCAATATAGTGGTGCCCCATACGGCGGGCTTCGTCGATGGCATGCTCCAGCACTTCCTGCGTGCCGGGAGCCAGATCGATCTTGCCGCCCCGATAGCTGCCCATACCGCTCAGCTTGTCCACCATTTCCTGAATCCGTTCAGGCTCCAATCCCAGATCGCGAAGAACTCGACCGGCTACGCCGCCGTCTTCCTCTACCAGACCCAAAAGCAGATGTTCCGTACCAATGGTACTCTGCTGCATCCGCTCCGCCGCCTGGTGCGCCAGGCTCAGAACCCGCCGCGCACGTTGGGTGAAACGCTCCATTCCAGACAATGTTGCTCCTCCAGTTTAAACAGAAGCCCTCGGAAACATCCCTAAGGCTGCGATGAACTTGCGACTTTTTGAATAAATACCAATGATTGAATCCATTCTACCAAAGAAAAAGGTTTTGTCGAGTCACACGCCCGGAGTGTACAACAACATTCCGGTGGATTCAATATACGGCCCGAATGTATAATTTGCATTTGAATTTACCCCATTTTTAAGGATGTATATATGAAACTCTTGATCGCGTGCGATATGGAAGGCATCAGCGGGGTGACAGGTTGGAACCACGTTCTGCCGGACCATTCAGAATACGCCCGGGGACGTCGATGGATGACCGCCGATGTTAACGCGGCCATCAGGGGCGCCGTTGATGCCGGTGTGGACGATATTATTGTGACCGATGGACACTGGGATGGATCGAACATCCTTATAGAAGAGCTTGCCGAACCCGCCCGGTTGATCAACGGTTCACCTTCCCCTCTGGCCATGGTGCAGGGTGTACAGGAGGGGACCGATGCCGCGGTATTTATCGGTTACCACGCCAAAGCCGGGACAATAAATGCCGTCCTTGACCACACCTGGTCCAGCGCCCGTGTGCACAACATGTGGATCAACGGCGTGCTGTCCGGGGAGATCGCTTTCAATACGGCCGTTTGCGGCGCGTTTAATGTTCCCGTTATCGCCATCAGCGGCGACCAGAGCGCCTGTAGTGAGGCATCCGAGCTCATTCCGGGTATCAAGACCGCGCAGGTCAAGAAAGCCAACGGACGGATGAACGCGGAATGCCTGGGGTTGGAAGCCGCCCACCGGCTGATCACAGAGACCATCAAACAGGCTGTTTTGGACCACAAAACAGTAAAACCCTGGACGGTTTCCCTGCCGCTGACGCTCGCCATCGAATTCTTCCGTGCCGATATGGCCGACTACGCGGAGCTGCTTCCCGGCGCCGTACGTAAAGGCGCCCGGATTGTGGAATATTCCGCGCCCGACATGGTCACTGCCAACCGGGCTTTCCGCGCGCTGGTGAACCTGGCACAGGGATAATCTACACCGAAACTTCTGTTCAAACTAAAGAAAAGGCACGGAAAAACCGTGCCTTTTCTTTTCGTTATGCATTGCCTAATAACAGGATCAATGTGTCCGGAAGGGGGATTTTTCCACTTCCACCGTTTGGGTTGACATCAAATCAGAGGTAATGGAAGCCGTACCACTGGGCGAGGTGACCCGGGCCCAGTCCACGGCAAACTCCTGCTGCGAACCTTTATAGCGGGTTGAAAAGACTCCCAGTTTGCCGGATTTGAAAGTTGCATTTGCCAATGTGGCTACTTTAACATTATTGATGTAGAAGTTCATGGATGTTCCACTGGACACAACCTTCAACATATTCCAGCTCGCGAAATTGATGGGGCCGGAGTAGTAGTATCCACCGGTCATGGATTGCCAGTTGCCATTTACATATTTATCAATGGTGTAGAAACCCTGCTTGGCGATCTTGTACGTCCCAGAACTCGAGTCATAGTACTGATACTGGACCTGCCCGATATAGAAGGCGTAGGCATTCTGGTACATGTTATACCCGCTGAACGTGTCACCTCCATAAAGGACAATACCATGATCGCTCGCAATCCAACCCAGATCTGAAGCGTCGTCAAAATTCATCTTAACCCGCGCTTCATACGTAAAGTTGGAGTAAGGGGCATTGATCGATGCGCTGGATGTGTATCGCGTGGATGTAGAGCCATTTGTAGCCAGTTGCCCGCTGCCGGCTGACCAGCTTCCACCGGGATTATACGTCCACCCGGCCGCGTCGCTGGTGAAATCGGATGAGATCACAACGGTCAGGGTACGGGTGGTACTCCAGGCTCCGGGTGTGCCGTTTACATTCAACGCCCGGACACGCCAGTAGAGATCGCCGTACGGCAGATCGGTTCCAGGTGTATAGGAGAAAATCCCGGGAGAGGCGGTCGTAGCGTCAACGACAGTGCCGGCAAAAGCCGAACTGGCTGAAATCTGGACCTGGTACGTGTATCCATTCAGGACAGATGTCCACGAGAACTCAGGCTTGCGGTTTAACGTGAACTCGCCATTCACAGGGAAGATCAGTGTCGGGTTTCCAGGTAGCGGAGCTTGGACGATTACCGTCCGTGCTGTTGACCAGTCACTCCAGTTGCCAGCCACATCAGCCGCGCGAACATGCCAGTAGTAGGTTACCGCGGGAGCCATCGCCGGGGGTTTGAAGCTGGTGGATGTGATTGCCGCCAATCCGGAGATGGTGCCATCGGGAGATGTATAAACCGGGCTGCTGAAGTCGCTGTTATCGTCATACTGGAACTGGTAGATCTTTGCTCCTGCTGAAACTGCCCACTTGAAAGTCGGAGTTCCGG
>CAYRHB010000161.1:0-5562 GCA_964424035.1 uncultured Leptolinea sp. | reverse complement strand
ACATTTTATTGACCAACAAGGCGCCTGTCACCCGTGATATGATCGCCCGGCTGCCTGACCTGAGGTATATAGGCGTTCTGGCTACCGGATATAACATTGTTGATATCGAAGCCGCAGCTAAACACGGCATCCCGGTAACGAACATTCCGGTCTATGGCACGTACTCTGTGGCTCAGATGGTCTTCAGCCACCTGCTGAACCTGTGCCAGCACGCAGCGGAACATTCTGCCGGGGTAATAAAAGGCAAATGGTCTGCGTCACCGGATTTCTGTTACTGGGATTTTCCACTCATTGAGCTTTACGGCCTGACCATGGGCATCATCGGATTGGGACGGATTGGTGCCACAACAGCCGGGATGGCCAAAGCCTTCGGGATGAATGTAATCGCGCACGACCCGGGGCTCAATGTCAGTCCGGTGGAGGGTGTCACCCTGACCGATCTGGATAGTGTGTTCCGGAAAAGTGACGTGGTCAGCCTGCATTGCCCGCTCACGGAATCCAACCGGGCTTTTGTGAATACCGGCCTGCTCAAACAGATGAAACCGGGAGCCTTCCTCATCAACACCAGTCGCGGGCAATTGGTGAATGAATCAGATCTGGCAGACGCGTTGAACAATGGCACGATCGCGGGCGCCGGGTTGGATGTGCTTTTTGTTGAACCACCCGACCCGAAAAATCCGCTGCTTTCAGCCCGGAATTGCTATATCACCCCGCATATCTCCTGGGCTACCCGTGCCGCCCGTGAACGGTTGATGGGAATGGCGTATGATAACTTGAAAGCGTTTCTTGATAAAAACCCTGTCAATGTTGTGAACGGTGTATAGGACATAAACATGGCTACCCAGGAATTATCGATTGCACTTGAAACGTCCCCTTCATCCGAAGATATCCGGGCGGTGGAACAGGGACTGGCCGGTTATAACCACCACCATGCACCGGAAGATGGCTACCTTCCCCTGAATATCTTCCTGCGCCGCAGCGATGGTGCCATTTCTGGCGGTCTTCTGGGTGATACCTACTGGGGTTGGTTGTACATACGCATCCTGTGGATTGATGATGCATTTCGAGGAAAGGGATTGGGCAGCCGTTTGATGAACCTGGCCGAGGAGGAAGCCGTCCGCCGCGGATGCCATCACGTCCACCTGGACACTATGAGTTTCCAGGCACAACCCTTTTATGAGAAACTGGGGTATTCTGTTTTCGGGGTTCTTGATGACCTCCCGGCCGGACATTCGCGTATCTTTCTGAAAAAGCAATTGACTGAAATATAAGATTAAGATTATCCGATTCCAATAATAAGGATTATGTATGCCTGATTTAAAAATCGCCATTGTCTACTTTTCCGCCACCAATGTGACCGCCTCATACGCCAACGCGATTCAAAACGAACTTACAAGGCTGGGCGCCACTGTTCACGGGATCAATATCACTCCATTTGAATCCCGGCAGAATCCCCTGCCGGTCAAGGACTTTGACGGGGTTATTTTTGGCTTCCCCGTCTATTCGGATCTGGCCCCATCAGTGGTCTATGATTGGCTCGAAAAATTGGATGGCCAGGGGAAGAAATGCGCCATGTTCTTTTCTTACGGCGGACGTACCAGCGGATACGCGCATTTCCATACGTGGCAAATTCTGCAACAGGCCGGTTTCCAGGTGGAATTTTCAGCGGAATTTCTGGGACCGCATACCTACAACGTTGGCGGGTGGACCGCGTTGACGGACCGCCCCAATCCAGACGACCTGGCTGTAGCCCGGAGTTTTGCATCCTATACCCGGGAACGGTTCTCTGATCCAGCCCCGGCAGTGTTCCAATTGCAAAAACCATTTGGTTACAAACCGGCGATGGAAGCGAAGAAAAACCGCCCCAAACGCACGGAGCGCGGTTGGACGAATCCGGTCAGGGTGACAGAAACCTGTGAAATGTGCCGCCGGTGTGAAACGGAATGCCCGACGCAATCCTTTAACGCGGATACCGGTTTGTCGGATTTCGCCACCTGCATTGATTGCATGCACTGTGTGTATATCTGCCCGCAGCAAGTGATCAAGATTAATGAAGGCATGAAAGGCGCCTATCAGAATTTTCTGGCAGACTATTGCCTGACGGAAGAAATGATGTCAGCCAAGAAAAGCCGGTTGATCACTCATTCGCAGGAAGCCGCTGCCTGACCCGGCTTCTCATACACCCTGGTCAATGTTGGAGGAGATAAGTGACTGGTAAATTCCGTTCCTTTCTGCAGCATGTCCATCCTTCTGCATTTCTTCTTGCCGCCCAGTTATTATTGCTATTGATGTTTGCCGTCGTTGACGGTCTGCAGATCAAACAAACTATTGTCAGCATATTTGGCATCATTGTCCTCGTGCTGAGGGTCTGGGTTGTGCGCCAGAGTCCGGGAATTGACTGGATTGCCTGGCTGCTGGCCGTCCCGGCTCTTCTACTGTCAATTTTCTCAATGTTCACATCGCATCCGGGATTATTGATCTGGACTTCGTTGTTTGAAGCCGCCCTGTATTTCTATACCGCCGGCAGCCTGGTAGCCTACATGATGGAAGATGATGTGGTCACAACCGATGAATGGTTCGCTGCCGGCGCTACTTTCACCCTGCTCGCCTGGGGTTTTGCCTACCTCTACCAGTTCAGCCAGGTTTTCCACCCCGGAAGTTTTCTCTCCGGGATGGGAGATCTTCGAATTTTTTCATTCGTTGAATTGCTGTCACTCAGTTTTACCAACCTGTCTGCCACCGGATTGAGTGATATATATCCCACGGCAACCATTGCCCGGGTTCTGGTGATGTTGGAGCAGTTTGTGGGGATCGGTTACGTGACCGTCGTCATTTCCCGCCTGGTCGGAATGACCATGAAAGCAAAAGTTGTTACCTGAATAACACTAAAAATCAAAAATGTGAAAGTGCATGAAAACAAACGGATGAGACAAGCCGGTGATTTGAGAACCTGGCCATAAGTATTCCGTATGTTTTCACAATGTCTCCTCTGTCTTTACATAATTTCTCCATATTTGGATCCTATGATCAATGTAGTAAAACAATGTCCTTACCGATGGAGAACAGTATGTCCAAAATAAATGCAACATCCGGATCAGCCGTTATGACCGGTGAAAAACGGGCTGATAATTACCTTACAGCACAGAAAATCATCAGCAACGCATATCTGGCAAAATTCTTTCAAATCCTGACGGAAAATCGAAAAAAAGGCCGCTACCTCGAGATAGGAGCCGGTCCCGGCTATCAGACGGCTGAAATAATGGAAAAATTCCGACCCGATGAGATCGTGATTGTAGAACCATCAGGGGATATGATCGCCACGGCTGACCGGTACCTTACCCGGCGGGGATTTCGCGACAACATTGATATGCATGCCGGCTATGTGGAAGATGAACAGCTTATCCTCAGTCTGGGAAAATTTGATCTGATCTATTCAACATTATCCCTGCACCATTGGGGTAACGCGGTTCAGGCATTCCAAAACCTGGCGCGGGTACTTGAGCCCGGTGGCTTAATGGTCATCCATGATTTTCGCCGGATCGATCTACCCTTCAATTTGAAATTTCATGGAGATTCCCACAGAGCTTTCACCCCCGACGAATTGGACAACGTGCTTGATCAAGCTGGAATCACCCGCTATAAACTGATCCCGAACTTTCCTTTCCAGATTCTGGTGGTGCGCGAGGACGACATCTCCCCTGTCCCCGGTCTGTTCCCCGAAATAGAAACGCTGGATGATGTGAATCCCGGCCATGAAGCTGCCGTCATGTCGATTAACACAGACCGCGAAAGCAACCTGGAATTGAAACGTGCCGGAATACTACTGGCATCCAGGGTAAAGGTACTGAAAAACGATTCCCAACATGTCATTTGCGGGGTCGAACAGAAAAAGATCGTAATCGATCGTAAGACCGCGTCAGGAATTACTGTTCAGGTTTTCTGATTTCCCTGTAGGGGACATGACCATATCTTTATCCCCGTTTTCGGTTTTTAAACAGTCAGACAGTCAAACCGGTTGATTGATCCGGAGTGCCCACATTCTGCCCGAATGTTCGAATAAATGTGTTCAGGAAAACCTGTCCGGCTTTTTCAGGGGCAATGTTGAAATCCCGGCAAAACGAATCGGCGAGACAGGAATAAAGAAGCATCGGTAACGCATTGAAGAAAAAAATCCGTGTTAAAAAATCATCCTGACCCGATCGGGGATCCTTTCCGGAAAAATTCAGGATCAGGGAAAACACTTCATTGAAAGCACTGAGAGATTCATCTTCAATACGGTGGACTATGTATTCAGACAGGATCAGCCGGAGAATTTCCTGCTTCTTCCGGTAATACGCCAGCATGTCATCCAAATGGTCACGAAAGGCTTCCGGATCGATCCTGTCTTCCGGTTTCATATTGGCCGAAAATTCTGTTTTGATCTCATCGATGGTCTTTTTTACAATTTCATTAAAAATGTTTTGCTTGGTGTTAAAGTGATAATACAACATCACTTTGGTGACCCCGGCTCTGGCGGCTATTTCCTCCACTCTTGATTTCTCAAATCCCTTTTGAATAAACTCTACCTCTGCAGCGGCAAGGATCTTTTCCCTGGTTTGTTCGCCCATCCGGTTTCCTGCCATTATTCCATCTCCTGTTGTCTTACCGCGATTTGTGTAGATATTCGATCCAATACATAGTTTAATTTTACTGCGAGTATGAACCTGGAATTACAATAATCCGGTGTTCCATGCTTGACAGACAATAAGATTTCGTTTATTATACTCTTAGTATAAACTTTGTGTATATATATTGTGTATTTGGGAAAAAGAATGTGGAACAGATTACTTGCAGCGTGTATAAGATACTTTATATTGTTATTTTCCGGTCGTGTCAGGCTATCCATCCCGGCTGCGGATGATACATCACGGCCGGATGGAGAAAGAATCAATATAAAAGTCGGGGCGAAACCTTTTTATAAAGTTGAGAAGTCGACTCCGCGACAACCACCGACTGCCAGATTGGATGTGACTTTTCATGTGTCACAGATATCCGTGTTCAACCGGTATTTCATTCCGTTCGCCAGCATACCGTTTTTTGCCGGCGCACCGGGTTTTATCTCCAAGACCTTCTATTTGGATGTTCAAAACCGGGCATTTTCAGGTTTTTATGAATGGGCTGACCGGGATTCAATAGAAAACTACCTGGATGCGTATGCGGCGAAATTCATGGGCTTGATCTCAGAACCGGGGACATTGACTTGCAGAATTCATCCTGTTTCAGAATTATCTAGAAACGATTGATCCCTTCCAGCATCTCCGCAAGGAAAAAGAAAGAATTTCACAATGAATATCCTTCTAATCTATATTTCACCCGGTAAAACAACCAGCAAGATCAGTCGAGCCTTATCCAATCGTTTTGAAGCTGATGGGCATCGGGTCACGCAATTGAACATCGGGAAACCCGGTTCCCGGACATTCGAAGATGTTGGAACCGGGATTTTTAACGACATAGATCTGATCGGCATCGGCAGTCCGGTGTTTCACCTTCGGGTGATGCATCCATTGACCGAATTTCTGAAAC
>CAYRHB010000160.1:0-5829 GCA_964424035.1 uncultured Leptolinea sp. | reverse complement strand
TTGATCGGCTTTTAAAGGTGAAACGCTGGATACCTTTGGTAAGAAAGTAATTGCAGCCGGGTCCGGTTTATCAACTCGACCAGCCACTGATGTAGTTCGAACAGATCTAAAAGTGTATCAGCTTGAACCGTACAATTTTGCTGTTGCCCAGGCGGAAGTCAGTGATATGGTTGAGGTTACTGACCACATTCCGGATCTACAACAGGCTCTACTTGATATGCAAACCAGCAAGGGCTTCGATTTTGCTGTATTGATGGTGACCGATGTTGTTGGCGGCTCGAGCAGGTTGTTTATGGCCAATCCGCCACCAGCACTCTCCGGCCTCCCTTATAAACCCGTTTCTGATGGAACGTGGCTGGCTGAGGGTATTGTTTCCCGAAAGAAGCAATTGTTGCCCGTTATTCTTGGGATGCTCGAACAATGAATGAATTTATCTATCAAAAGATCCAGGAAACCCTGGCAGGAGGTGACTCTGCTGTATTATGTACGATCATTTCAAGTTCGGTGTCTGCTCCAAGACATGAAGGTACGAAAATGCTTGTCTTTCCAGACGGCAATTTTATTGGTACAGTAGGCGGCGGAGAGGTTGAAGAGAGAGTGAAAGAAGAGGCTTTAGCGTCCATGGAGAATCAGCAAACAAAAGTACTGAAGTATTCCATGGTCGATCCCAACCGTGGAGACCCTGGAGTATGCGGTGGTACAGTGGAGGTATTTGTGGAACCGGTTGTCCCGAATGCGAAGATCATTGTTATCGGTGGAGGGCATGTTGGAAAAGCAGTAGTAAAACTGGCCAAATTTCTCGGTTTTAAAGTTTCATTATCTGATGATCGAAAAGAGTTTTGTACTTCTCAAGCAAACCCTGATGCCGATGAATTCCTCCCTGTGCCTATGAAGGATTTGCCGGATGCCACAAAGATCACAGCATCCACATACATCATCCTGGCGACACGTGGGTCAAGTATAGATGTTGATGGTCTTGCACCACTTCTGGATACACAGGCAGCCTTCATCGGTGTAATTGGATCAAAACGACGCTGGATGACAACAGAAAAAGCCTTATTGGAAAAGGGCGTTGATCCAAATAAATTATCCAAAGTTCATTCACCTTTGGGGCTGGAGCTTAACGCGGAGACTCCAGAGGAAATTGCTGTCTCGATTTTGGCTGAGATCATCATGATTCGCAATAATGGTACTGGCCGTGCGATGAAATTAAACTAAAGGAGCTTCTATGTGGCAATCATATATCAATGCTGATTCAATAGAAGAGGTCACCGGAATCCTGTCAGATCTGGGTGAACGGGCTCGTATTGTAGCAGGAGCCACGGACCTTTTACTGGAGATGGAAAAAGGGATCCGCAGAGGAATAGATACGCTTGTGGATATTAGTCGAATATCCGGGTTGGATCGAATATTCGAGGATAATGAAAAACAAATTCACCTGGGTCCCATGGTAACACACAATGATTGTGTCAAATCAAAATTGCTCAGAGAAAAAGCCCTGTCCCTTGTATTGGCTTGCTGGCAGGTTGGATCTCCGCAAATCCGAAACCGGGGAACAGTTGCAGGCAACCTTGTGACCGCATCGCCGGCAAATGACACAATCTCACCACTAATGGCATTGAATGCTAGCGTTGTTCTGGCAGGTAAGGCGGGTTCACGGACTGTGCCGTTACGTGATTTTTATAAAGGTGTCCGGAAGACAGTTCTCATGCCTGATGAGATGATGATTGATATTGTGTTTCCGGCTTTGAGTTCGGAAGAGAAGGGCGTCTATATCAAGAATGCTTTACGAAAAGCTCAGGCAATATCGGTAGTGAATGCTAGTGTTATTTTATCAATGCAAAAGGGCAAGATAGAAAAGGCGACGATCACCCTGGGCGCTGTTGCACCGGTTATTATCCATGCCACCGAAGCTGAAGAATTTTTAGCCGGGAAGAACCTTTCTGATGAAGTAATCAAGGAAGCAGGAAAATTAACGACCATGGCTGCCCTGCCGATAAGCGATATTCGGGGTTCAGCTGATTATCGCTCTTACATCGTGGGTGTTTTGACCATGCAGGGTTTGGAAAAGATCCGGAATGGTACAGCAACTGAATTGTTGCTCGAAAATCCACCGGTTTTAAATACACATTCAGTTGATCAAAAACCACCATTTGAACCATGTAAAATCTCTCGGTCAACACCCATCATCACTACGATTAATGGACAAAAATTCATCTTGCAGAATGGACAGGATAAAACCCTTTTACGGTTACTTAGGGAAGATGCCGGCTTGATTGGCACAAAGGAAGGATGTGCTGAAGGGGAATGCGGTGCCTGCACAGTCTATCTGGATGGCGCTGCGGTAATGGCCTGCCTGGTTCCGGCTCCACGGGCGCATGGAGCCATTATTACGACAATCGAAGGTATGGCAGTTCATGATCAACTTCACCCTGTCCAGACAGCGTTTATCGAAGAAGGTGCGGTTCAGTGCGGTTATTGCACGCCGGGTTTCATTATGTCATCTGCGAAGCTGTTGGAGGAGAATCCATCTCCCGATGAAATGCAAATAAAACAGGCGCTTACAGGAAATCTATGCCGGTGTACAGGGTATTACAAGATTGTTCGGGCTGTTGAAAAAGCCGCGAAGAAAATGCAGGAAGCATGAGTAAATACGAATCGTATCAGACGAGGAATGCAAAACCTCGAAAGAGAGAAATTCATCCCATCTGGCGCGGAGTTGGATTTGGGATGATCATCCTTATCCCGATCCTCTCGTATCTTGGGACACTGATAATCCTGGAAGAGAATGCGAAGCAGGGTTGGTTTTCAATTCCACGCGATCTGGTTTCGCCCGTGATTGAACCTTACTTCTATGTAAAGATCATTTTCACGCTGGTCTTAATGTTTGTATTTTATGTGCTGTTCATGTTTGTTACCGCTATATTGACACGTCTATTTGCGCCCCCGAGGTATGATGTCTACGACGTACCTCCACAGGCTTTTCGCGGTAAGAAAAAATCACGATAAACTCACCACGCTCCATTCTGGAGGAATCTATGACCAATATTGTTGGAACATCTGTTACACGCATTGACGCAACCGGAAAAGCAAAGGGGGAAGCGCTTTATCCGGGTGACATCAATATGGAAAACCAGACCTATATGAAGGTCTATTATTCGGGACATCCACATGCCATGATCCGCAAGTTGAACGTCGAAAAAGCGGAAAAGCTTCCGGGTGTGGTTGCAGTATTAACCGCTAAGGATGTTCCTGTAAATGAGTATGGGTTGATCGTAAAAGATCAACCTGTCTTATGTGGACCCGGTTCTGCAAAAAAGTACGCTGAACATGTGCGATATGCTGCCGAGCACCTGGCTCTGGTGATTGCGGATTCAGAGAAGATTGCAGAGGAAGCATTAAAACTGATCGATGTGGAATTTGAAGATCTGCCAATTGTCTGCTCTGTAGAAGAAGCATTGAAACCGGATTCATTTAAAATTAATCCAGAGTCAACTACAAATGTTTTCCATCACATCCAGATCCGAAAGGGTGATGTAGAAACCGCCTTCGCCAAAGCTGACGTGATTGTCGAGGCAGATTATTCTACTCCTGTTCAAGAACATGTATTCCTGCAACCCGAATCTGGTATAGCGTACTACGACGAAGAAGGCCGGGTTACAATCGTATCTGCCGGTCAATCCACCCATGAAGACCTGGAACAGGTAGCCCATGCGCTGGGTCTCCCGGAAGAAAAAGTACGGGTTATTTACCCGGCCATAGGCGGCGCTTTTGGAGGACGTGAAGATATCTCGGTTCAGGTGATCCTGGGGGTGGCAGCATATTGTCTTGAAAAACGTGGAATCCACAGGCCGGTAAAGATCATATGGTCGCGTGAAGAATCAATCATCGGTCATTACAAGCGGCATCCGTATTTCCTCCATGCCAAATGGGGTGCCACAAAAGATGGAAAAGTAATTGCTGCGGAAGTTGAAATCAACACGGATGGCGGTGCGTATGTTGGAAAAAGTTCCAAGGTCATGGGCAACGCCACTCTGATGTGCACAGGGCCATATGAAATTCCCAATGTTAAAGTGGATTCAAATGCCATCCACACAAATAACATCCCCAACGGCGCATTCCGCGGTTTTGGAGGACCACAGGGAGCTTTTGAAGCTGAATGTCAGATGAATAAACTGGCAGAGATTCTGGGTTTGGATCCGGTAGAAATAAGGGAACGGAATATTCTACGGGAAGGGTCGCTTCTTTCAGTAGATACACCGATAAACCCGGGGGTCAGTATTGACAAGGTGGTAGAAAAAACTGCTCTGGCAGCAGGCTGGAAGAAAGAGGGTAAAACCTGGAGCAGGGATTCTTCGCATATACATGCCACCTCTGGTTTGGACCATATAAAACATGGAAGAGGTTTTGCCTGTGGTTTCAAGAATGTCGGTTATTCATTTGGCGCACCCGAATTCTGTGTGGCAACCGTTGAATTGCACGGCAAAACCGAAATAGAGAAGGCGATCTTGCATCATGCCGGAGCCGAAGTTGGACAGGGATCACATACTGCATTCGTGCAAATGGCTGCTGAGGCGCTGGATTTGCCATTTGAGAAAGTTGAATTGATTGCATCAGATACAGCATATGCCGGCTGGGCGGGCAGCGTTTCTGCATCACGGATGACTTTCATGGCAGGTAATTCAATAAAAGGAGCCGCGAAAGAGGCTTTGGAGAAATGGAGAAATGAAGAACGGCCGGCGATTTCCACTTATACATACCATCCTCCCAAAACAACCCCGTTCGATCCTGAAACAGGAAAGTGTATTGCCAATTTTTCGTACGGGTATGTCGCTGAAGCTGTAGATGTGGAAGTCAATACCGAAACCGGCGAAATAACAATATTGAATGTGATTTGCGGAAATGATGTTGGAAAAGCCGTAAACCCGCAGCAGGTGGTAGGCCAGGTGGAAGGTGCCGTTGTTCAAGCGGCTGGTTATGGCACCATGGAAAATTTCATTCAAAAGGATGGATTGGTTCAAACCCGATATCTTTCCACCTATCTGATCCCTACCATTCTTGATATTCCAGAAAATGTTACATCACTGGTACTGGAATATCCAGATCCCATCGGTCCTTTTGGTGTCCGGGGAATGGGTGAGATGCCATTTATTCCACTTGTCCCGGCAATTACCGCAGCCGTTCATGATGCAACAGGTATCTGGTTTGATGATTTTCCTCTCACCCCCGAACGGGTTCTAAGAGGATTGGGAAAAATCTAAAGAAGCGCATATGTTATATGTGATTATTCGTGGTGGTGGGGATCTGGCCAGTGGGATTGCGGTCAGACTTCATCGGATTGGAGTGCGGGTTCTCATAACCGAGATAGCGAAACCTCTTGCGGTTCGCCGGTATGTTTCATTCGCAGAGACTGTATATACTCAAAAAGTGTTAATTGAGGATATTACCGGTATCCTGGTCAATAGTTTCCAGGAAATTTCACAATGCCACAACAGAGGAATGATCCCGGTAGTGATCGATGAAAATATGACCAGGTTCCCCGAGTTTCCGGTGTCTGTGATTGTTGATGCCAGAATGCTTAAACAAAAGGTCACTGCACCAGATATTCCTGGAGTTTTAAGAGTTGGACTTGGCCCGGGTTTCACACCGGGAATTAATTCTGATTGTGTTGTTGAAACGAAACGCGGACCATATCTGGGAAGAGTATATTGGAATAATAAAGCTGAAGATGACAGTGGTTTACCGGAAGAGGTGAGAGGATTTGAAAACGAAAGAGTATTGAGATCACCCCGGTCTGGAACATTTACAGCAAATGCCCGGATTGGTGAT
>CAYRHB010000159.1:0-5832 GCA_964424035.1 uncultured Leptolinea sp. | reverse complement strand
GTTGCGCTCATTTTCTCCTCCTGATTGAGAAAGTTTGATTTTAGTTTACGCAGAATTTAATACACTGTCAACTTGTTCTATGCAAGATTTAAACCAACATTTACAAAGTTCTATATAAAAAAGAGTCGGGATGTGATTATTTAAGCACATCCCGACCATTTCTCTTCTCCGCCTGGTTATCTGATGATTAAATACCCAGATAGGCTGATTTTACCTGCGGATTGTTCTTTACATCCGAGGCTTTACCTTCCAATACGATACGCCCTGTTTCCAGAACATAAGCCCGGGTTGAAATGGAAAGAGCCATTAGAGCGTTCTGCTCCACCAGTAGAATACTGGTTCCCTGGGAGTTGATCTCTTTAATGATCGAGAAGATCTCTTCGACCAGGATGGGGCTCAAACCCATGGAAGGTTCATCCAAAAGGATAAGTGAAGGTTTGCTCATCATTCCGCGAGCTGTGGCAAGCATCTGTTGCTCACCACCCGACAGGGTTCCGCCTAATTGATTGAGACGTTCTTTTAACCGCGGAAAACTGACAAAAACGCGATCCAGTGACTTCTGGATTTCATCAGGATCGTTGCGGGTGTACGCACCCATTTCAAGGTTTTCCTGCACTGTTAAAGGCGCGAAGATCTTGCGTCCTTCCGGAACGTGGCTGATCCCGCGGCGTACAATCTGCTCTGCCGGTGTGGTTGTGATATCTTCGTCTCTGAAGTGGATGCTTCCAGTTCGCGGACGAATGATCCCGGAGAGTGTTCGCAGTGTGGTTGATTTTCCGGCACCGTTCGCACCGATAAGTGAAACGATTTCGCCTTCTTCAATATGGAATGAAATTCCCTGCAGGGCATGGATAGCCCCGTAATATACATTCAGATTTTCAACGTCAAGCAACATTGGCAGCTCCCTTACCCAGGTACGCTTCAACCACTTTCGGGTTATTTTGAATTTCAACAGGGGTACCGCGGGCAATCACTTCACCAAAATCGAGGACTGTGATCTTTTCGCAGATATCCATAACCAACCGCATCTGATGTTCAATCAGAAGAATTGTCAGATTAAACTTCTCACGGATGAAATGGATCAGGTCCATCAATTCGGTGATTTCTTTAGGATTCATACCAGCAGCCGGTTCATCAAGAAGCAATAACCTGGGATTGCAGGCCAATGCACGGGCGATCTCAAGACGGCGCTGTTGTCCATAAGGCAAATTCTTGGCAATTTCGCTTTCAAACTTGTTCAGATTGAAAATTTCAAGAAAATCCTGGGTCCGTTCGGTCAGTTCTCTTTCCTTCGTAAAAAAGTTGGCCGTCCGGAAAATACCATCAGGCATGCTGTAACCGGCATGGAAATGATAGGCGATCCGCACATTATCAAGTACGGATAGGTTTGAGAATAGACGGATATTTTGGAAAGTCCTCCCAATTCCCATCTGGGTGATTTCATGTGGTTGAAGGCCAACAACGGAGTTGCCTTCAAACTTGATTTCACCGCGTGACGGGAAGTAGAGGCCGGTGATCATATTGAAAGCGGTTGTCTTTCCAGCCCCATTGGGACCGATCAACCCAATCAATTCACCTTTCTGAATGGTCATATCAAAATCATTGACCGCGCGTAAACCGCCAAATACTTTTGCCAGGGAGTTGACTTCAAGTACAGGAGTGGTGGGATTTGCAGATGTCATCATCATATCTCCTTGATCAGCCTTCCACCACTTCAGGCGTTGCAGTCTGTTTGACACGTGGTTTGACTGTTGGAGCTTTCAGGAAACCCCATTCGATATTTCCCAACAAGCCCGAGGGTTTAATCAACATGAGCAGCAAGAGGACGATCGGGTATAGAACAAACCGCCAGGTTGGTGCGTCAGTACCCAGTTGTCCAAGAAGAACACGCAACAAACCTTCCAGGAAGAAAATCCATGCGAAGGAGGCACTGATCGTACCGGTCATACTTCCCAGCCCGCCAAAGACAACAATGATCAATGGGTTGAAACCTGCCAGGAAATCGAATGTTCCGGGACTAAGAAAACCGATATAGTGGGCATAAACACCGCCACCAATACCGGCAAAGAAACATCCGATAACAAACGTGAGCAGTTTTGTGTTTGCCAGGTCAATACCCATGGCTTTTGCCGCAGTCTCATCCTCGCGGACGGCAAGAATCGTCCGTCCTGTTGAGGAATGGATGATATTGCGCATTATGATGATCACAAGAATCAGGAACAGGAATGCCCAGAACCATGTGGTCAATTTGGGGATGCCGATCATTCCACGGCCACCCTTCATTTCAGGGAAGGGCAGGATTGTGTCAGAATTGACCATCAAAGTATTCACAATGATGGCGAAACCGAGGGTCGCAATACCGAAGTAATCCGATCCCAGTGATAGTACAGGCAGACCAAATAGAAAGCTGATTTCTGCCGCCAGTACACCGGCGAAAATGACAGCCAGGAAAAAGACAATCTGCAGCCAGATTCCCTGCGACAACGGTCCAGGTGCGGAATGAGTGCCGAGTAACGCAGCCAGTGAAGGATTAATAGCATTCCCAATGGCCAGAGCGATCCATCCAACAATAATGCTGCCAATCAGGTAGAAGGTAAACGCCGACATCACCGGAACACCACGGAACCGTGATAACCAACGTTGAATACCCAGTATCATTATGCCAGCCAGGATGGTTCCAATTCCAACCACCAGTAGACCACTGGCATCGCCGTTTACCCAACGGTAGGTAATATCAGCCGCGGTGTACGCACCGATACCATAGAAACCCCATTGGCCAAGGCTAAATTGACCATTGAAACCATAGATCAAGTTCAATCCAAGGGTTACCATGGTCATGGATGCTGCCTGGAAAATGAGTCCCTGATCAAATTCGTTCAGCAGGGTGGAACCACCAATCGGCATGGTCAATGCAAATTGGACGATCAAAAATGCGATAACAATACCCAGCCCTTTAAGCCAGATTTGTTTGCGGCCCATGAACCATAAAAGTCCATACAGGTAGGCCAGAATCGCGAAGATTTTTACAATAGATCCGAATAGAAAACCGAGTTCCATATGGCTATCTCCTAGGCTTTCTCAGCTTCGGGCTCGCCGAAGATACCGGTAGGCCGAATCAGTAGAACAAGGATGAGGATTGCAAAGGCGACAGCATCGCGCATGGGAGTGGATATGAAACCCATGGTCAATGCCTCTGCCTGGCCCATGATGAGAGCACCGACAAAAGCTCCCGGGATGCTGCCAATGCCACCCAAAACTGCTGCGATAAAGGCTTTTAGACCGGGGAGAATACCCATTTGTGAGTTGATTGATGAGTAAGCTATGGCGTACAGAACGCCACCCAGACCCGCAAATGCCGCACCAATGGCAAATGTGAATGAAATAACCTGATCCACATTGATACCCATCAGCCGAGCGGTTGGTTTGTCGAAAGATGTTGCCCGCATGGCAATACCCATCTTGGTTTTCTTCACCAGGAATTGCAGGAAGATCTGGACCAGAATGGATACAACCATGATGATGATCAAGATATTAGAAAAAGTAATGGCATTCGCCGGTGGAGGTGTACCCTGAATGATCTGGTGAATGCCAGTTCCATCAATATACCAGGCTACAACTTCAAAAGGACGTTTAAAGGGTATAAAGCGGGGAGTGTAGACAAAATTCAGCGCCCCGAAATACTCCAGGAAGAAAGAAACACCGATTGCCGTAATTAGCGCGGCAATACGGGGAGCGTTTCTTAATGGTTTGTAGGCAACTTTTTCTATCGTCACAGCCAGTAAAACACAAATGATTATGGATAGCAAAATAACAGTTGTTGTCCCGATGACAACAACCAGAATTTCGTTCATTCCTGGAAATACTGCTGCAGGCCAGATATGAAGGTTGAAGCGTTCAACCACATAATAGCTGGTGAAAGCGCCAGCCATAAAAACATCACCATGGGCAAAGTTGATCAACTTTACAATACCGTAGACCATCGTGTAACCCAGGGCAATCAAAGCATAAACAAAACCAAGTTGCAGACCACTGATAACGAATTGGGCAAATATTTCCGGTCCCTGAATCAGGTTTTTACCTAAAATATAAATTGCCGCAAGGGCAATTGAACCTAGAAAAACTTGGCCAACCCATTTCAAAGGTGGCTGGTGCTTGCGTATTTCAGTATTAACAGGTTGGGAAACCGCGTCTTGTTGCATCAGCCTGTTACCTCCAATTGTTTCATAGTATCGTAAATGGTGGGTGGCTTTTGCGCCACCCACCATTTGTATTGGCAATAAACTTGTTTTACGGATTTACGGAAGAGTGGAATTCCACCTTGCCGTCTTTGACCTGAAGAAGCGCCGCGGATTTGGTGGGATTGTGGAACTCATCCAGGGTGAAGGAACCGGAGACCAGGTCGAATTTCTTCGTAGCAATGACGCCGCTGATTTTCACAGTGTCATCAGCTGTATCGGCTTCTTCAATGGACTGCATAAGCATGTTCACGGCATCATAAGCCAGAACGGCCAGAGCATCGGGAACTGCGCCATCGTATTCAGCCGCGTAGGCTTTCAGTAGATTCTGAACCTCGGGGCGGGGATCAGTAGAAGCATAGTGGTTGGTGAAGTACGAACCATCAGCAGCTTCCATATCGAGGTCAGGTGAATCGTAGCCATCACCACCGATGAACGGAGCGGTGATACCTTTTTCCTTGGCCTGTTTGGCAGCCAGGTTGACGATGTTGTAGTAGTCAGGCAGGTAAATTACATCCGGGTTGGCTTCGGCAACTTTAGCCAGAATGGCTGAGAAATCGGTGTCTTTGGAAGTGTAGGACTCGGTACCAACGATTTCGCCGCCTTTGGCTTTGAAGGCTTTGTCGAAGTTTTCGGCCAGACCTTTAACATAGTCGTTCGCCTGATCGACCATCACGAAAGCAGTTTTGGCTTTGAGTGTCTCTAAAGCGAAGTTCGCACCAACAGTTCCCTGGAAGGGATCAATGAAGCAGGCGCGGAAGATGAACGGTTTGGCTTTGCCATCGGCACCCAGGGTCAGAGCTTCCGCTGTTGAGGTCGGGGAGATCTGGATAACTTTGGCGGCATCGGCGATTTCGGACACGGGGATGGAAGCTTTGGAGCAGACTTCGCCAATGATGAATTTAACTTTATCCTGATTGATGACCTTGTTGGCAGCATTGACAGCCGGGTCAGGGGTGCACTGTGAATCTTCAACGATGGGGACGATCTTCTTACCGAGTACGCCACCTTTTTCGTTCCATTCTTTAATGGCCAGCAGAGCGCCATCGCGGGTGGAAACGCCGAAGGTCGGGACAGGGCCGCTCAGGGGGGCGAGAATGGCAACTTTGACTTCTCCACCAGCAGCAGCTTCTTCACCGGCAGCCGGAGCAGCGGGAGCTGCAGCGGGGGCGCATGCGGTGACAACTAAAATAAGAACCATCAATAAACCAAAAACCTTGAATGCACGCATATGAACTTCTCCTCCTTATTTGGACGTTTATAAGGTTTGTGGACCTTCCAGTCACTGCCATAGGACTGCAAATCCTTAAACAGCACTTTCACATTGAGACCATGATCGTTGTGCCAGATCACCTCCAATCGCAATTGGATTCCCGTAAAAATATTAAGTTTAAAAAAACGGGGGAAATGCTTTTAGGCGAAATACCTATCAAGCAATAATCAAACAAAAGACGCACTTCTGTTTGATTAACATGGCTAATATACTTGTGTTGAAAGAACTTGTCAAGGAATTAGGTGTTTTAATTTGTCATTAATCCAGGTTTCATGCTGTCAAGGCTAAGTAGAAATGTCCTATTATTGGCTAAATAGAAATGTC
>CAYRHB010000158.1:0-5911 GCA_964424035.1 uncultured Leptolinea sp. | reverse complement strand
CCCTCCGACCCGGCCATCATGCCTATGATGAGGAAGAGTACAAGAGATGGGATGCCAAATCGGTCAGAAAACTTACTGGCGATAACGCTCAGAATTAACAAAACCGAAACAATCAGGAAAAGAATTTCAATAGATAATGAAAGCATGCGTTAATTATCTATGAAAAACTGGCAAATGGTATTTTTTCAATCAAATTTCGAGTTAATTTGGAATTCAGCGATTCTTTGACGAAGGAAGCCTGTTACTGTTCAACCCTCGAGCGGCATAACCGGCAGATCGATGATAAAACTTGTACCCTCACCTTGCCGGCTTATGACATTGATGGTACCCCCATGAGCCTGTACCAGTTGACGGGCAATAGCCAAACCCAGACCGCTGCCGCTGCCTTCATGCCGTGAGCGGGAGCGTTCCGCTTTCCAGAAACGGTCGAACACATGCGGCAGGTCTTCCTGTGAAATTCCGCTGCCGGTATCTTCGACCGAAAGCTTTACACTGTTACGCTCAGCCTCAGCCTTTAGCAAAATCCTGCCACCGGATGGCGTGTAACGTACCGCATTGGCAACAAGGTTGTTCAGCACCTGGTCCAACCGGTCGGCGTCTGCCATGATGGTCAGTTCCTTCTCTCCTCCGGTGATTTCTGATTCAAGAGTGATACCGTTCTCAGCTGCCAGACCGGAAAAGGATGTGACCGTATCACCGACCAGATCGGCTGCGGAAACCGGTGATAGATTCAAATGAAGCTTTCCGGCTTCCGCGAGTGACAGGGTTTGCAGGTCATTTACCAGCCGGGCCAGTAATTTAGTCTCATCAAGCGTCACACTGATTTGCTCGGTGGTAGGTTCATAGACTCCATCCAGCATCCCCTCCAGATTTCCCTGGATAATATGCAACGGGGTACGCAATTCATGGGCGACATCGGCCGTTAAATTGCGCCGGTTTTGCTCGGCGGCTGCCAGTTGCTCAACCATACGGTTGAAACTGCGTGACATTTTGCTGAATTCGCCATGCTTGTATTCCTGGACGCGAACGGAGAGGTTTCCTTCCGCAACTTCATCCAGGGCTGCCATAAAATCAGCCATCGGCGAACCGAACTTGCGGAATGTTATTCCGCCAATAATGAACGCGACCAACCCGAAGAGAAGCGGCACTCCCCAGACCACAAACACAAGAATTCGGGGATTTGGAACAACCTCCTGTAGTTGACCGGCAAGCACATGAATGATGAACATGATGCCGGCAATGAAAATCCCCACCATGGGAACAAAAAAGAACAGAAAACGTCCCAACAGGAAACGTTTCTTCCTGGGGCGGAGATAACCCCACTTGCGCCAGTCACGTGCCTCACGCCAATCCCGCCAATCCCGCCATTCAGGCATGTCATGCCAGTCTTGCCGGTCAGTCCAATCTGACATTTTACGGGAGAATCGCCTGTCTTTTATCCGGCTCATCTTGTATCCAGGAAACGGTATCCTTCACCATATACCGTTTTGATATAAACGGGCCCCGACGGATCGGATTCAAGTTTGCGGCGCAGGTTTTTGATATGCGAATCAATGCTGCGGTCAAAACTCTCCAGCGATATTCCGTGGATCTGGTCAATGAGTTGTTCACGGGTTAATAATTGGCCCGGATGTTGTGCCAGTACAGACAGAAGCCTGAATTCATTGGGGGTGAGGTGTACAGGTTCACCTTTCAACTTTACCTGGTGGGCGGAGAGATCAATTTCCAGATCACCGGCATGGATCACCGCCGGAGGCGCCACCAATCCCTGTGCGCGCCGTAAAACAGCCCGCACCCGTGCCACCAGTGTTCGTGGCGAGAACGGTTTTGTGATGTAATCATCCGCCCCGAGCTCCAACCCGACCACCTGATCGCTTTCTTCCGAACGGGCGGTGAGCATGATAATTGGAATACCACTTTCCCGCCGCAACGTCCGGCACACTTCCCATCCATCCATACCGGGAAGCATCAGGTCCAACACAACCAGGTCGGGTTTCTCGTGCCGGGCTTTGGCCAGCGCGTTCATCCCATCGCCCGCACTGATGACCCGGTATCCATCTTTCTCCAGATAATCCCGCGTGAGCTTTACGATCCGCGGTTCATCATCCACAACCAGAATAAGTTCCTGCATGATAATAGTGTACTTTAATCTGAATAGATTGCGGGGTCAACCTGTCGAGGTTGACCCCTTTTATATGGCATCCCAGCCGGTTATTTCTGGCCTTCTGCAGGCGTTCCCGTTGGTCGTCCCTTTTCTGCATCATCGTAAGGACCCTCATCAAACGGGTATCCGCAATGCCAGGGATGATACGGATACGGCCCGTACTTCCAACGCCGGTGGAATCGGTATGGATGACCGAAAACCACGAAACCGATCAACCTGAAAACGAATGAGATCACAACGACGGCCAGGATCAAACCCAGCAGCCCTGTGAATGGGAAATAAAACGGCCTGTAAGGCATCATTCCCCGCGGGGTGAAGGGAACCGCATCATCTGACCCTCCGTTAATGACGTTGCCTTCCCCACCTGACGCTCCCAGCGCGTACCCCTGGGCCTGTCCGGCCTGGAAAGCCATGTAGGCTCCTCCGGCGACCACAACGACCAGTATCAGCGCGGCCAGTACCCGAAATAACGTTGAACTTCTTGTAACCATTCATTCCTCCTGAATGTGACTAATTGATAGACACAGTATGCCGTCCAATTATGGAGATTTTGTGTAGGCAGAATGGAGGGATTGGGGAGAATCAGTTTAGTTATAATCCCGTACAATAAACAGAAATACCCAAACATTTCCGGTAGTGAGGTATGCCAATGATGAAGATCGGTGTCGCTCAGGCAGATTTTTTACTGGCAGACGTGGAAACCAACCGGCAAACCGTAAGCAGCCTGCTAACAAGAGCGGACGAAGCTGGTGTGGACGTGCTCGTCCTGCCTGAACTGGCGAATTCAGGTTACAACTTTGAAACCCCGGAGCAAGCAGCCACGGCGGCGGAGCAGGCCGATGATGGGCCTTTTTGCGACATGCTGCGGGATTGGTCATCCGCCGGACGGTTGATCGTCAGTGGATTGTGTGAGATTGCCGGTGACACCCTTTACAACTCGGCTGTCATCTACGCGGACGGGAATCCCATCGCGGTTTACCGAAAAGCGCATCTATTCGCCAACGAGATCAATCTCTTCAAACCCGGAGACGAAAAACCGCCCGTTTTTGAATTCCACGGCCAGCGCTTTGGCGTGATGATCTGTTTTGACTGGTTCTTTCCGGAAATGGCACGCGGACTGGCATTGCGCGGCGCGCAGTGCATCCTGCATCCGGCCAATCTGGTGCTTCCGTGGTGCCAGAAAGCCATGATCACCCGCTCCCTCGAAAACCGGATATTCACAGCCACCGCCAACCGCACCGGCATTGACCGCGACCTGTCATTTTCCGGCCTGTCGCAGGTCACATCGCCGTTGGGTGAAGTTCTGGCGCAGATGGACGGCCTGTCGACCGGCGTGGCTCATGCGGACGCAGACCTGAACGCTGCTGATAATAAATGGGTCACCAAAATGAACGATCTGTTTGCCTGCCGCCGTCCCGAGTTGTACGATGATCTCTGCGGTTGATTCCCTGCAACCGGTCCTTAATGACCTTTACCCCTTGAACTGAGCCTGATCTGATTGCGTCCTTCATGTTTCGCTTGCAATAGAGCTTTGTCCGCTTTCTGAATGGCTTTAATGAGGGACGTTTCTTCTTCGCTGTTGGGATTGACCCCGATACTGATGGTCAGGTAAATATGGCCGCCCAGTCCATCATCGAATACAGCCTCTTCCACCCCTTTTCGCAGCCTCTCGGCGATCTCGATGGCGCGGGGTTGTGAGGTATTGGGAAGCAGGAGTACGAACTCTTCGCCCCCATAACGGCAGATGATGTCCGTCTCGCGTACTGAATTCCTGAAGATTACCGCCAGGCTGCGTAATACATCATCACCGGTACAATGCCCGTATGTATCATTTACCTGCTTGAAGAAATCAATGTCACTCATTAATACGGCAAGTGGAGAATGATCGTCTTTTGCCCGGTTAAAAAGCAGTTCCCCTTTTTCCTGCAGGCAGCGGATATTGTTCAAACCGGTCAGCGAATCTGTGACCGCCTGATGATGGTACAGCTTCTGTTTCTCATCGGCGATCTCGAATAATCGCGCCGACTCCACGATCAAAGCATTCAGGTCACCTTCGGGTGTGTCATCATCCACCAGTTCATACTGGGCTTCGGTGATCGATTCGTTTACGAATTCCTTGCGGTGCATCACCAGCTTCTTTTTGTTCCTGCCAGCCACGTAACACATGCACAGGTTCAACGGGCAGGCCAGGAACGGGTTGAGCGCCAGGTCATACAGCTCTTTGTACGCCCGTATCCCGTACAGGTTTTTCCAGATGTAGTTTTCACCCTTATCCGCGGGGGTAACGTCCAATGCCTCGGCAAATCCATTCTTTACGAACAGGTCGATCAGTCTGTTCAGGTCCTCAGGTGAACCGGATTCGTCAAACTTAAAGCCATGCTCGTTCAGGTAGACGATGATCTCTTTGCCAATATCGCGCATGATAACGCCCTGCGTGAAAGCATCGTACTTGGCGAGGATCTTGCCAAATGCCACAAGCACGGCTTCATACAGAACGGATTGAAAGTTCTCCATGTTTCATTTCCTTCACAGGCGCTTCGGGAAGGTGATGCGCCTTATCCTGGAGTATATGCCGGTTTGTTCATGGTTGGGATAAAGGTCTTGTAAAATCCGCCTTGGCATGAGTGAAATACAAAAATGGAAAGTAAAATAGTATTTTTCAAAGAATTTTGACATCCATCTTTCAGGTAGAATAATCTTATGGCCAAGACATCAAAGAAAAAGCGGGGATGTTTAAGTGCTTTATTGGGCTGGAGTGATGATTCCCGGGGAAATATTACTACCTCAATGACCCCACCGGATGGGAAAGATGCAGACGCATTTCCATATCGTCTGCGTGATGACTTCCTCTCGAACGCCGAGCATTCTTTCTATCTTATTTTAAAATCCATGATGGGTACCTATTTCACCATCTGCCCCAAGGTATCTCTGGCCGATATTTTATTCGTCACCAACCCCGACCGTAACATGAGTGCCTACAACCGGATCAACCGCAAACATGTTGATTTTCTGATCTGTGAATCGCAGACGATGATGCCACGTTTTGCCATTGAACTGGATGATAAAAGCCATAACCGCCGCGACCGAATGGAACGGGACGATTTTGTAGATGAGTTGTTCGCCACCGCAGAATTACCTTTGATACGCGTTCCGGTGCGGCCATCCTATAACACGAACGAGCTGGGGGTGTTGTTCCGTGAGGCATTGGCCGTTAAGGTTCACCAGCCGCAGGTGCAACCCGGACAGCCATTCACAACACCGGTAAGCGAAGTAACGTCTTCTCCTCAGCCCTCGACAGGCTCGGGGTATGGGCAGCCGCCGCTGTGTCCGAAATGCGGCCAACCCATGGTGCTGCGCACCGCCAGTACTGGCGCGAACAGGGGGAAGACCTTCTGGGGGTGTATTAATTACCCGAAATGCAAAGAAATCATTGCAAAGGATTGATGACAACAAAGAGGTTGACCCAAGGGAAACAGTTGGTTTCAAGAGAATTTGAGAAATTTGTGGGTAAAACATAGCAAAGGAAAATTTTTTCTATAATATAGAGTATAGATGTTGTCTCGTCGCAATTCTATGTAATCAAAATATGCAATTGGGGAGAGGTTGTTGAAAGTGGTAGGTTAGGGATTCTTTTTTTGTTTAGTTTCATTTTATATACGGAGAAGTTTTTTTACCTAAATATTAGAAATAGGGATTGGCTAATTAACATATGAAGTGGGAGAACAATTGATGGAACTTAATCATCAA
>CAYRHB010000157.1:0-5981 GCA_964424035.1 uncultured Leptolinea sp. | reverse complement strand
TCAAGGAGATTGCCCATGACTGTGAACCCGAATCCTTTTGAAATGGCTCAGCAGCAGTTTGACCATGTAGCCGAAATGCTAAATCTTGACCCGCAAGTCCGCGAGATTTTGCGCTGGCCGATGCGGGAATATCATTTTCGCATTCCGGTACACATGGACGACGGCACGATCCGTGTTTTCGAAGGTTTCCGTGTTCAACATAATGATGCCCGCGGACCCAATAAGGGAGGCATTCGCTTTCATCCGGCTGAAACCGCTGATACCGTCCGCGCACTGGCAATGTGGATGACCTGGAAATGTGCTGTAGCGGATATACCCCTGGGAGGCGGAAAAGGTGGGGTGGTAATTGATCCGGCCACTTTATCAGTGACCGAAAAAGAAAAATTGTGCCGGGGATTCATCCAACGTATCTGGAAGGATATCGGCCCGCGCAATGATGTTCCCGCGCCCGATGTAGGCACCAACCCTCAGATGATGGGTTGGATGATGGATGAGTTTTCCAAACTCAGTGGACAATTCACACCGGGTGTCATTACAGGCAAGCCGCTGGGAGGCGGTGGTTCGCTTGGCCGTACCGAGGCGACTGGATACGGTGTGGTCTATACGATCCGCGAAGCCCTGAAGCACCTGAAAATCGATCCGTCCACCTGTACGGCAGCCATCCAGGGTTTTGGAAATGTGTCACAATACGCTGCCATCGGGTTCATTGAGCAGCTTAAGGGCAAGGTGGTCTGTGTCAGTTACTGGGATCGAGATGACCGTATCGGCTATACGGTGAGCAAACCGGATGGCGTCGATCCCCATTTCCTGAAGACCATCACCGACCAGTATGGCTCGATTGACAAGGAAAAAGCAAAAGCCTCCGGCTATAAGATCGAGGAATCGAATGCCTGGCTGACCAAGGAAGTGGATATTTTGATCCCTGCCGCGCTGGAAGGCCAGATCAACGCGGACACGGTCAAACAGGTATCCCCGAAGGTCAAACTGGTGGCTGAAGGCGCCAATGGGCCCACCACCCCCGAAGCGGATGAGGAATTCAAGAAACGCGGAACCTTCGTTATTCCCGATTTCCTGTGCAACGCGGGCGGGGTGACGGTTTCGTATTTTGAAGGCGTCCAGAATGACATGAATTTCTACTGGACAAAAGAAGAAGTACTGGAAAAGCTGGATTCCAAAATGACCCAGGCATTCGAGGCTGTTCTGGAAATGTCTGTCAAAGAAGATGTCTATATGAGAGATGCCGCCTACATGGTTGCGATCGACAAGGTGGTCAAAGCCATGCAGCTGAGAGGTTGGCTGTAGATGGCGAAAATCCCCGCCCCTCAACAGGCGGGGATTTTTCTCGAATACCCCGATCTCCCTTTTACGGGAGGTCGGGATACTTTTTATCAATTCACAACCCCAGCATTTTGTTGGTTACATCCATGAAGCGCTTCCGCTCCATGGCATCCAGTGCCAATGCCGAAGGTTGCGCTTCACGGCAATCATCATAATATTTTCCGGTCACACCCTCTACATCCGGTGAACTGGCCAGATAGACCGAGGTCCGGGCGCCGGCTTCCACGGATATTCCTTCAATGTTGTAACTGGACCGTAAAAGTTTCGTGTCCACCACGCCGGGATGCAGGCAATTGGCAGTAACCCCGCTGCCAGCCAGTTTTTCTGCCAGAAAAAATGTAGCCATGACATTACCCAGTTTTGCCAGACTGTAGGCGCGGGTCCCTTTGTACTCTTTTTCTCCCTGCAGGTTTTCATAGTCCAGTCTGGCATAGGCATGGGTCATGGATGCCACAGTGACAATTCGTGCCGGAGCGCTGCTTTTCAACCGTTCCAGTAGCAGTGTGGTCAGCAGGTACGGAGCCAGGTGGTTGATCTGCCAGGTTATCTCAAATCCATCCGCGCTCAGATTGCGTTCAGCCATATAGGTACCGGCGTTATTGACCAATACATGCAGCCGGTCGGTTTTCGCCAGAACCTGTCCGGCCATATCCCTGACCTGATCCAGTGAGGCATAATCTCCGGTGACATAATCTACGGAAGCACCGGTTTGATCCGCGATTACTTTGGCAGCAGCGGCGGCCTTTTCTTCTGTTCGTCCATGAACCAGCACCCGCGCCCCCGATTGTGCCAGTTCAAGCGCGGTTTGTTTTCCAATTCCATCCGTTGATCCGGTTACCAGTATTGTTTTTTCCTGCATCATGAATTTCCTGTCATTTTCCATATTTGGGCGCACAAATCACTGTGCGCCCAAATTATACTTCCTGCAATTTTTGAAGACCGGTTTCTGGTTTCCATCAATCACGGACAGCTATGGCTTGTGCCGTCGCCATCCACTTTGATGATCCCGGTATTGCCTTCCTTTAAAACCATATCCATCACCTTGCTCTGGCCGGTAGACATATCCAGGATCGCATACTCGCCGGGGTTGACCTTCTGCGTGGTCTTCGCCGGCAGGTTCCACTGCCCGGGGCGCGTGGTCATGTCATGTAATGTGCAATTCTGAATATACGCAGGTTTTGCTTCGTCATATTTGTATAGCGGCAACAGTTGAATATTGGCGCTGAGCTCCGTGTAGCCGGTTCCCATGGATATCCAACCAACCGCACCGTTGGCATAAGGGATCTCTATAGCCAGCCAGTCATTTTTTTCATTTCGCCCAACGGCTTTGGTTGTTACACCACGTGAAAGACCGGCGACGATGCTATATGTCAATCCCGGTCCGCGCCGGATGAACAGATTCCCTGTCGCTGCGGTTACGGTGATTCCTTCCGGATTTGCCGTATCAGTTGGTGGAATGACCGCCTGGGTTGACTGGCGGATGACCGGGGCTGATGTCAGGGTTCGGGTCGGGGGAGGGGTCTTGCTGGCCGGGACAGCAGTCCTGGTGGGTTTTCGAGTTCGGGTCGGCAACACCGGTGTTTGAGTGGGGGGATTTTTTGTGTTGGTTGTTGTCATTGTTGACGTAACAATTTCGACCAGTTCTTCTGCTCCCTGTTTCGTCGGTTCTTTCTGTGTCGGTTTGGCGCCGTTATTGGTTATGTAATTACAGGACAGGGAAAAGACTATTATCAGGATCAGACTGACAATTCTGATATTTTTTCTAGAAAATATTTCCACTATTCCACCTTTCTGCGACCTTGGTTTGGGTTACACTAATAGTAGAAGGATTTCAATGAAAAATCAATTGCCGTCCGATCAATCCCGGGAATGGTTCGCCAAATGACAGAAAAACCCGGAATTTTTCTGGCTTTCTGTGTGGCTGGTTTGTTAATACCGGGTTGCCTGTCATTCACCCCACAGAGTATGAGCCAATCAACACCGTTGGCGGATGAGGCAGTTCCCTCCGGGAAATTGCCCACGCTCCAGGAATCCCGACCCGGAGTGATATTCCTCATTGCGTTGGAGGATGCCAGACGATCCGGCACATCCATTGGTTGCGGCGACAGCCTTGTTCCGGTCGAAGCTCAAACCGGATCCAATCGCGAAGCTCTCGAATACTTGCTGGAACAACATTCCAACGAGTATGGACAATCCGGGTTGTACAACGCATTATCCCGATCTGACCTTCATGTTATCCGGTTTACAAACAGCGGCACCGGCCTTGAAGTTGATCTGGAAGGTGAACTGGTACAGGGTGGAGTCTGTGATATTCCACGCATCCGGTCACAGCTTGAAAGCACCATCCGGCAATCCAGTGATCCCCGGCCTTCTGTTACCATCCGGGTAAACGGGATATTGCTGGATGAGTTGTTATCATTCAAATAACCTCATACCGGTCGGGCATCTTCTCCGGAATAAGCCGGAAGCGCCGGCCACTGTCGACCAATCCAGATCACAGCCAGAATACAGCCCAGGCCGCCGGTAATGACAGCCATCGGCGTCCCCAGCGCCTGCGCAACCAATCCGGCTTCGATTTCTCCCAGTTGTGGTCCACCCATAAAGAAGATCTGGTTTACGCTGACCATCCGTCCACGCATGGCATCCGGCGTCACCATCTGACGGATCGTATTGCGCAGGATCGTGCTTACAGCGTCTGAACCTCCAATAATTGCCAGTGACAACAGGGTCAACCAGAAACTGCGTGACAACCCGAATATGATCGTCGCGACCCCGAACGCCACCACTGACCACAAAAGGAGTGAGCCCTGCTTTCGGATTTTTGCCTTTTGGGAAAAGAAAAGCCCCACCCCCACAGCCCCGAATGGTTGGGCGGCTGAAAGCCAGCCATACTCAACCGCGCCCACTTTCAGTATGTCGCGGGTGATGAATGGCAGCAGTGTATTGGCGGAAGAAAAGAATGTGGCAAAGAAGTCAAGGATCATGCTGGAAAGGATGATGGGTTGAGAACGGATGAATGAAATTCCATCTTTAATGGCAGATAGATTGATTCCCCGCTGCCGGACAATGGGATTGATTTCCTGCTGTACATTTCCAATGATCAAGAGAGAAACAATGACTGCGCCAAACGAGATGGCGTCAATGAAATACGTCCAGGATTGACCCAGGGAAGCGATGACCATCCCGCTTAACCCCGGACCGACCACTGAACCGATATTAAACGCCATGGATTGCAGACTGAACGCGCTCGAGAGGTCTTCCCTTGGAACCAGATTGGGCATCAAAGCCTGACGGGCGGGCATATCAAATGCCAGCGCGGCTGCCTGGATGGCTGTCAATACATACATATGCCATATCTCTATCCGGTTGAAAAAGGTGAGCAGACCAAACAGGGCGGATACCAACGTCATCACGATCTGGCTGGTGAACATCACCTTGCGGCGGTTGAACATATCTGCCACCAGGCCGCCAACCAGAGAAAACAAAAGGATGGGAAGAAATCGCGCCAACCCGATACCACTGACCACAATTGGTTGGTCTGAGAGTGTCCGTAAATGCCAGAAGAGCGCCCATAGCTGCATCTGGCTTCCGGCGGTTGAGATCATCATACTGAGCCAGAATAAAACAAACCGGCGGTGCTTAAATGCCGGTGGGATGGAAATATGCAAATTTTTCATACAGTTAATATCAGGTGCCCCAGTCTCTCAAATATAGAAAATCGTAACCAATAGTCCGGTTGCTTAATTTCGCAATTGGCGGGAGAACACGTTTGAAATGGTTTCGGCGTATCCTGTCCACCACTTTATTCACAAATCCTTCATCAAAACCGGCAGCCACACATTCCTGCGGTGTATAGCGTTCATCGACCAGCAGGTACAACAGCGGATCCACATCCGCATAGGTGAAGCCCAGTTCGGCTTCATCCGTCTGTCCAAGCCACAGGTCGGCAGTTGGCGGCTTTGAGACGATCGCGTCAGGGATGTTCATATCACGCGATAATTGGCGGAGTTGCGTCTTGTACAGGTCACCCAGCGGATTGATCGCACAGGCCGAATCGCCCCACAGGGTCGAATACCCCAGAAGGATTTCTGTTTTATTGCTCGTTCCGACCACCAGACCATTAAAGTCAGCCGAATGGTCATAAAGCACGATCATCCGCATGCGGGCCATGATGTTCCCCGCGCGAAATGAACTGATGCCCGGATTCTCGTCCAGATAGGGCTGAACCATGGGGGTAATCGGAATGGTCAGTGACGGCACCCCCAGTGCGTCGATGACCAGCTGCGCGTGGTCCAACGATTCTTGCGAGGATGTTTGATACGGCATACGGATCGCCAGCAGATTTTCCGGTCCAAGCGCCTCAGCCGCCAGATAACAGGAAAGCGCCGAGTCAATACCACCGGAAAGCCCAATAACGCCCCGTGAAAAACCGGCACGGGAAATTTCACTCTTAATAAATCCGGTAAGGATCTGCCTGGCCAGGTCAGTATTGATGTTCAGATCGGGGAGTTGTGCTTTCATGTGAATTACCTCCCTTTAAATGAATCCTGTGAGCTCAGGATGCGCTGCATTTCACGCATGGTCAGCCCGGTACGTTCGTCGCGCAGCAGCGGCAGGCGCGCACGCGTGCGGTGGAGCTGGTT
>CAYRHB010000156.1:0-6005 GCA_964424035.1 uncultured Leptolinea sp. | reverse complement strand
CACCGCACCAGTGCCAGACATACCGCAACCCAATATATACATCATTCCACAGTGATGCCCAACCGTTTCCTTGTGGATTCTCATCCGCTGAGTGAATTGGTTCGGGTATCGAAAGGAACAATAGGACCGTTATGGCGAGGAGCGCGCCGCCAATATCCATACCGATAATGGCATGCATCGGCAGGGTTTGCACCATCGCAGCACCCAAAATCGGAGATATAACGCGAAGAATGCCCTGTAACATTTGGTTTAGTCCGGCAATACGAGTAATGTGTTCATTTGGAACCATTAACGATGTGGATGCCAGCAAGGCAGGTGTTTGAAAACTTTTCGCACAGGCGCAGATAAAAATGATCAGAAATATCGCTCCTGTCGAAGCCATACCCAGTAGGAATAACAATCCGAGACAGGCCATGGATAGGATAATGACGAGATGACTAATAATTAAGATGATCCTCCGGTTCCAGCGATCCACAAGCGCACCCATGAAAGGGCCAAACAACACCCGCGGGAGCAATGCCATTGCGGTTGCAATACTGACCAGTGATGCAGATTGATAATTATTCGTCAGCCACCAGATTAATGCAAATTGGACGGTCTCGCTGGTGAACATGGCCAGGGCCTGACCCGACCAGATCGTAAAGAAATGTCCGGGCCAATATGATGGGTATTGCCTGGAAGAGATTTTTGTTGCCATTGAAGGAAATCCTTATAAATATAGTTGTATAACCCAACAATTAATTTAAAAAAATTTACTGCCAATCAAACCCCAGGCTATGAGAAGCCTTCAGCAACAGTTTATGAAGTGTTTTCTGTTCGTCTGCATTCAGTGTGGAGAGAAAATCGCTGGTATAACTGGCTGCGTACGCGACCACAATACCAGCCCTATGCTTACCCTCTTCTGAAAGAGTCAACCACCAGATTCGACGGTCCTCTTGGTCTTGTTCCCGCCGGACCAGTCCTTTTTTCACCAAACGCTGCATATATACTGAGATGGTACCCGGGTTGATATCCGTTATCTCTGATAGGCGCACAGCAGTCATGGGCGCGAATTGATGCATCAACATCAGCATGGAACAATCGGGCAGGCTTAATTCGTTATCTGATTCCTTTGACATGCGCGATTCGTACGCATGGGTTAAGGAAAAAAGGGCCTGGTTTATTTGAAGATATTTTTTATTCGTAAGCATATTTTGCCAAGTTAATAGTTAGTATAACCAACTATTGTATTGTACAACTATTATCAGTTTTATACAATCCCACACGAGTAGAAGGAATCCGGGATATTTCTGGAGAACTTATTTGTAAAATACACTAGATCACCGGAATCCATTAGTAAACAAGAAACAGACCGGTTGAGCTTTCAACCGGTCTGTTTATCCATGCAGCCTGTCTATTTATTTGTTCAGGTAGGGGCAATCGGGGTTGGCGTATGGACCCGTACCGGCACCACCGGCACGCCCGCCGCGTCCGCGTCCGTTACCGACGCCCATCATCCGTCCGGCCCCGCGGTCCTTCATCCAATCCGCCTGCTCCTGGGTGATGGTGCCGTTCTTTACCGCCAGGTCGATGGCTTTGGTGCGGGCATCGGTCATCAGGGTGCGGAATTCATCGGCGCTAAGCCCGGCGGAATACGCGATCTGTGACATGGTCTCACCGGCTTCGATGCGGGTGTTGATCTCATCCACCGACAGCCCCAGCGCTTCAGCGTACACTGCCACCAGTTCATCATGCATGATGCCTAGTCCGCCTCCGGGAGGCGTGGTGGGGGTTTCTGTCTGGGCAAACACCGTCCCGGTACCGGCAAAAGCGGCGGCAGCAAGCACCCCAAAGAGTGCGGTTATGACTAACAATTGTTTCATTTTTTTTCTCCTTGATTGTTTCACGTACCTGTAAATTTTTGGTTTGGTAATGATGATGATACTGTGTAGATATGAAGTTGTTGTGAAGACCTTTTGAGATTCTGATGAAATTTGCCCGGAATGGATTATTCTGAATGCGCATTCCGTTATCCTGGGGAGCGTTGGCGAAAAAGCATCTCTCCCTCGGTCGGGCAAAGTGCTGGTTATGAGAGGGAGCCTTCCCCATAATAGCGTCGGGAACTGCCGGGTAAGACGCCAGCATCAGGATTGTCAATCCTCAGAATATTGATTCGGAGACGGGGCAAGGACAGGTTGTTATCTGGCACTCTCCAACGCCGGGAACAAAACCCGTCTACAGCCAGTCTATTGGTGATAGCCTGCGCATTTGGAAGACCAGATTATTCGACAAGGATAAAACCAGTCAACAAGAAAGGAACGTCATGAAACACAGAATGAATTTACTGGCAGGATTGGTTATGCTGTTGGTTGTCACCGCCTGCACTGCAGCGCCTGGCGAAACCAGACCTGTTATCCCAACCGTAATGGATACATCCACAGAAAAAACCGCTTCGGCTCATGTCGTCGATATCGAATCGACCGCAATGTCAGCAGCGGGTCAGCCCGCCGGTTTGAGTGGGATCCAGGCGCAGGTGGATTATGAAATCCGTCAGCCTGCCTCCCTGCCGGATGGTTATGTGTTGGAAAACGTCACCCTGCACGGGCAGACCCGAAGTGTCTGCCTGCAATATCGCCATCCGGATGAGCAGGACAGCGTCCTGTTCATCGCCCAGGGACCGGTTGAGCTGGCGCCCCCATTGGAAAAGATCACCGGATGGCCGGATTATTCAGTCTATAACGAACCGGAAGAAATTGGAGGTGCTGAAAAGGGTCAGCGTGTTTCGGGCTGGCGTCGGGCAGACTGGGCCTGCACCAATGAAGCCGAAAATGAAAAGACTCCCTATTCCTTTACACTGGCTCCGCGCTATAGCTGGGTGGATGGCACGCTGCAATTTGATTTGTTTTCAGCCAGTAGGGGCTGCAGGTTCCCGGGTGGATTGACCAGGCTGGATCTGATCCAACTGGCAGAAGACCTGACCGGCGAATCCACTCACCCTGCCGACGAATTGGACCCCGAATGCCTGCTGTCGGTTGCAGATGTCGAAACGCTGACCGGAATGGATATCAGGGAACCAACTGCCTTACCAGAAAATATGGCTTTTTATTATGCCACCTATGAAAAAGAGACCGATGCGAGCGTAATTCTGCACTACTACCATGAACAGCATCCTGATATGGGTGATTTCTTTCGGATCAGCATGGACGGCGATCCTTTTCCGTTTGCCCTCTCCACCTGTGACGATTCAACTGCCGAAGTGTGTGAAGTGATCCCAGACGGAACCAGTGCCATTGTCTATCAATACTACAACCCCACCGAGCAGCTGGATTGGGAGATGGATGGCGTGTTTTATTCGCTGTTCAGGAATGCCGGCGAACCCGGGAAGATCTATAAGGAAGAATTGCTGGGCGTGATTAACAGCATGAAATAACCGGTCATCCCGTCACCTGCCCCCGGCAGGGGATTGCGCAGGAGGACGATAGTCCGGCTGAAGCAATCTCCTCCATCCCATTCCCGCTGGTTTTCAGACAGTGCGGATAGCCCGGGCAGTGGGGTGAGTTCGACATGTCCCCGTCTGGGGAATTCAGTGCGGAAAACCCGGGCAATAACCGGCTTCCCATGGGAGTTTCATTCCGATGGAGACTGGCTGTGTGTTTTTTGAGCAGACCAGTGGATTTTTGAAAGGAGGAACGGATACGATGATGGTTGAAATTTCTATCTCGATAAAAACTTACTCCTGGGTTTTAGACAACTGCTCTCGCACCCAGGCCAACGCGTCGCCGGGTGTGCCAATTCGAAGGCCGCTCTGGCTGGATACTTCAGGGTTATCGATGAAATGCTTGGTGTTCAACGTGGCCAGGAAGTCTACCCGGGCATACGAGGCGGCAACCAGGATAGGTACATCCGCTGGGTGGCTGATCCAATCCTGGTGTTCGAGAATTTCCGTGATTTGTGGATCATGCAAGATCAGTATGTTTGCACGAAGGATCAGCTCTCTGGCGAACGGCAACGCTTTCGGTGCTTTACGGGCGATGTTCCGCTCCACTTCGGCAATGACCTGTTCCGAAACACAAATCACGATCTTCTCATCCTCCGCAAGAAGCAGGAGCGCCCTCGCTGCGCCCTGGGCTGAGACGATGCCAGCAATCAGTGCGCTGCTGTCAAAGAAAATATTATTCTTTCCCATACTGTGACGTCCTGGTGGCATAGTGTTCCTGGTAATACCGCTCGCGCTCATCGTCCAGAGTATTTAGCAGGTCATCAAGAGAAACGCGTTCTGCACCAAGCATTTCTGCAACCCGATCGCCCAGCCGGTTGACCCGGGATATGCGCGGGGTAAGAAGGAAAGACCCATCCCCCATGTCAATCAAGGTGAAGACGTCTCCTTCATCCACTCCGTATTTGGTGCGGAGATCCATCGGGAGGGTGAAATTACCTTTCTTGCGAACTTGAATTGTGTTGATAGACATTTTAGAAAATCTCCTTTTCGGAAATTCCGAAATACGAATCCATTATATCCCATCTGGGGCGGCGAATCAATCGACTCGGATCTTTTAAATCCAGTAGCTGCCCGGTAAATCATCCACCTGACCATTCCAGAAGCCGCCGATCACCTGCGGGTCTGTGTCTGAACAGTGTATCGCTGCCTGCGGGAAGGCCGGCTACGACCTGGATGGCAGCCCGGTGCCAGACAGCGGCTACTTCACCACCTTCTTCGCCGCCCCTCTGGGAGTGGCAGCCATGTCTGACCCCGGCCAGCAGGAGTGGCTGAATGTCATCTACGATTCGGTCTACACCACCCATGAAGATTACTACGAAGATTCCGTCACCTTATTTTGCCTCATCGCCATGTCGGGCAACGCCTGGACGCCATGAAGACAGTAGGGTGGGTTCGATATTGAACCCACCACATCGATTTCCACCGCAAATGTCCCACCTTGTCCAACAACATCCGGTATGATTAACCCATGCCGGAATATCGCCGATCCAGCAGTAGGGTGGGTTCGCCCCCAGAGTGCGGGAATAGAACGAACCCACCCTACGTGCTCAAACGCCAGGAACCCATAATTTTTCACGAATAATAAAAAAATTGATATATTAGATATTCAATCACTAGAAAAGAAACAATAGGATGAACTCATGAACGAAGTCTTGGTACGTGTCCAAACCAGGCCTTTATCTGGAAATGAAAGTTTGGTATCTGGCGGGAAATCATTGGGATTATCAGTTCTGGATTTCTGGAGGTGGAGCACATCTGATTTGGTGAATAATTCAACCCGGGGTGTATTGGCTGAATTCATCGTTGCTTATGCATTGGGGATTTCTTTTGAGAGCGTAAGGGATCCCTGGCGCGCCTATGATTTAATAACACCTGAAGGAATAACGGTAGAAGTAAAATCTGCCGCCTATGTACAGAGCTGGTACCAAAGACGGCTTTCTACGATCGTATTTAATACTCCCAAGACACGAGCATGGGATGCCGATTCAAATTTACAAGAAAAAACATCAAAAAGACAGGCACAGGTTTATGTATTTGCGCTTTTTGCTCACCAGGATAAAAAAACAATCAACCCATTGGATTTGGATCAGTGGTTATTTTATGTTCTACCAACAAAAGTTATTGATGAACGGGTTAGAAGTCAGCATTCAATCACCTTAACCTCACTCGAGAAATTGGCGGGATCAGGGTGCCGAATTACAGAGGTAAGAGAGAAAACAATAAACGCTGCAAAATATTAACAAGTTGTCATTATCATTTATAAATATACATTTGAACAAGAAGATAAAATTTCAACATTCATAGCGTATTATTCATGATAATGTTAGAAAATCTATACCAGAAGTACAGCTGCGATTATTTATTTAACTATATACTTAGTCGTATATTAATTTGTTTATATGTCTCATTAGAGCATGTGAACAATACAACCATAAGAAAAGCTATTATTATTTTATAATTTCCAACCAACAATAATTGAGGGGTAGAATGTTTTCAATATCTTTTGATCAAGTTTACTTACCAGAAC
>CAYRHB010000155.1:0-6342 GCA_964424035.1 uncultured Leptolinea sp. | reverse complement strand
TTATTACTGTTGAAAAAATCGAGGAGGTTTACCGATGGATAAACACATCCGGTCTGTGCTTCGTTCCCAATTTGCGGCAGCCCTTGAATTGCTGGAGAAAGCCATGCAGGACTGTCCGGACAATCTGTGGAAGGGACGCCTGTGGCGGGAAAGGGAGCGCCAACCACAGACTGCTGAGTTCTGGTATATCGCGTCGCAAGCCCTTCTCAATGCAGACCGCAACTTGTCGGGTGGATGGCAGGAATCCGCCTCCCGGCCGCCGCTTTCGCGCATGGAATCAGGCACCACCGGCAAAGTCTACACCCGTGATGAACTGTTGAGATACCTGGCCTACTGCCGGAGGAAAAGCCGGTCGTGCATCAACCGCCTGCCGGATGAAACCCGTCCGTCCCGCGGCAGCACAATCCGTATCACCCTGCTGCTGGATACCGTCCGGCACATCCAGGAACATGCCGCGCAACTGAACCTCTACCTAGGCCAGGTCCGCAACAACCCGACCCGTTGGGTCTCACTGGATCAATAAACGCGGATCACCCCGGGCATTTCACTCCCAAAACACGTTGTTTAGGCGGGAGGGGGAAAACTGGGGTATGATTTTCCGGTATTTATTTCCTGCCAATCACCGGATCAATATGACAAGAATTGCCATCCTCTCCGATATTCACGGGAATCTGCCCGCCCTCGAAGCAGTCGTTTGCGATATGCAGTCCCGACGGATTGACACCACCGTTGTTCTGGGCGACCTGGTATCGGGCCCCCTGTGGCCTGCGGAGACAGCTGCTTACCTGATGCAACAGGATTGGATCATGATCGCCGGCAATCATGACCGCCAGCTTGTGGAGCGGGATAAAGTCCCACTTGACCCGACCGATGAACTGGCTGATGCCGTGATTACCGCCGAACAACGGGAATGGCTGCGGAGCATCCCGGCAACCCGCGTCATCCACGAGGACCTTCTGCTGTTCCACGGAACACCGGAAAGTGATACCGGTTATCTGACAGAAACCATTGCTCACGGGCGGATTCATCTGTCTCCCCGGCAGGAGATTGAGTCCCGCCTGAAAGGATTCAGGCAGCGTATCTTCCTCTGCGGCCACACCCATATCCCCCGTTATGTCCACCTACCGGCAGGGGTAGTGATCATAAATCCGGGAAGCGTCGGTCTACAGGCATTTTTCAACCCGTCACCGGAAGCGCATTGCGTGGAAAACGGTTCGCCCGACGCGCGGTATGCCATCCTGACCCTGACCGGCCGCAACCCGCACGTGGATTTCCTCGCGGTGCCGTATGACTACCGGTCAGCCGCCGACCGGGCCAGGGAAAACAGACAACCCCACTGCGCGGAATGGCTGCGTACCGGCTTTACGGGACAGGAAACCAAACATGAATAAAATTGCCCTCCTCTCCGATATCCACGGAAACATACTGGCGCTGGAAGCCGTGGCGGCCGATCTGGCGGACCGCGGTATTGATACCGTCGTTACCCTGGGTGATCTGGTATCCGGACCCCTGTGGCCGGTAGAAACCGTCCGCTTTTTGATGAAGCAGAACTGGGTGCAGATCGCCGGCAACCACGAACGCCAGTTGTTGACCTTGCCCCCATCCTCGCAGGGACCGTCTGACCGCAATGCCGATTCACAGCTTAACGAAAAGGAACATGAATGGTTGCGCCACCTTCCCGCCACCCTTCGCCTGACCGAAGAGATCTTCCTGTGCCACGCCACACCGGGCAATGACAAGGTCTACCTGCTGGAAACCATCGGGGATGACAGCCGCATCCACCTCGCCAGCCCTGATAAGATCCGCGAACGGTTGGATGGAAGCCACTTCCCGGTGATTGCCTGCGGCCATTCCCATACCCCCCGTGCGGTCCAGTTAACTGAAGGAATCCTGATCGTCAACCCGGGCAGCGTGGGCATGCCGGCCTACACCGATGACAGCACCACACCATCGCATGTGGTTGAAACCGGCTCTCCCCACGCGCGCTACGCCATCCTTGAGAAGACAGCAGGCGGGTGGACTCCGCAGCTCATCGCGGTGGCGTATGATTTCGAAACAGCCGCCCGGATGGCTGATCGCATGAACCGGCCCGAGCTGGCCATGGGTCTGCGCACGGGGTATGTGACGCTATAAATTTCGCCTGGAATCCCCCTCTATCCCCCTTCACAAGGGGGACTGTTTCAATCCACACTCTCATGGTAGAAATGCCCCCTTCTCAAAGGAGGGTTGGGGGGATTGGTTTCAATCCACACCCCCGCGCAGGGGGCGATATATGCTCCTCCCCCGCTATAATATGGGCATGACGGAACCATTCACGACCATCTACAACATGCTGTGGGATACCAGCTTCGAAGCCGTCTCCCGCGGCAAGATCGAGATCGACTCCTATATCACAAACCCCGAAACTGACCGGCGGCGGGGATTAACCCTCATCTTCCGCCCCACAGATGAACTGAAAAGAGACATCCTTGCCTTCCTGGATCAACTGCGCCGGCTTGAACTCGACCAGTTCTATTACACGGAAGCCAACCTGCATTTCACCGTGTTATCGTTGTTCACCGCCACAGCCGATCACCAGCGCGAATATGACCACCTGGATGCCTATCAGGCTGCCGTGGAAAGCGCCATCCGGGGCATATCCCCGTTCACCTTTCAATTGAAAGGGCTTACCCTGTCAAAAAGCGCGGTGATGCTGTGCGGCTTTCCCCGGCCTGACAACCTGAACGCCATCCGGAAAACGTTGCGGAAGAACCTCATCTACGGCGGCCTGGCACAGGGACTGGACCGGCGTTATATCCTCACCGCCGCCCACACCACCATCCTGCGTTTCTCAGCGCCGTTGAAAAACCCGGCCCGGTTTTCCGAATTTCTTCTAGAAAATAAACAACGCGGCTTCGGTTCTCTCACCGTCGACCGGTTGCAGCTGGTAAAGAACGACTGGTACATGTCGAAACAGAACACAACATTGATCGAAGAATATCATCTGGACGAACAGGCTGGCCAGCCTGCAAACAGGAAATGACCATGGATACAAAGCACGTAAAGCTTGAAATATTCATCCCCGTGGAAAATGTGGATGGTCTGCGCCGGGCGCTGGCGGATGCCGGCGCGGGGATTTTTGGCAACTATGACCACTGTTGTTCGGTTACCCCGGTGAGGGGCTACTGGCGTCCGCTGGAAGGCGCCAATCCGTATGATGGAACGGTCGGGGAGGTGAGTGAAGGGCACGAAGGCAAGGTGGAAGTCAACTGTCCGCGTGCAATTCTGCCGCAGGTGATGCGGGCGATCCGCCAGGTCCACCCGTATGAAGAACCGCTGATCAATATCATCCCGTTGCTGGACTACATTCAGGACTAAAAACAAACAGAGATTCTTCGTGGGGCGTTTTTTCCGGTGAATATTGCTTATTGAATCGCGCCGCAAAATGTGCTATTAAACATCGTCGCGATAATTCTTTTTTATTCAAAGGAATATTATGAACGAAAACCAGGTCAGTATTACGGCGCTGGTATGTGCGTTTACGCGTGCATACCATTCAGAGAACGATTCACCAAAGATTTTTGACGATTTTTTGGCTGCCTCCCTTTTTCCGCCGGATGAAAAGGCGTTCTTCGCCAAACACATGGCCGGTCTGTTGAAAATGTACGATCCTGATGCAGCTAAGGCCGGCAAAAACGAAGAGGAAGCACTGCGAATAATGATGCAGGTTTTCAGCAGTTCAACCATTCTCAGCCGCTCGCGTTTCACGGAAGATTGTCTTGAACAGTCTATGGAAACAGGAATGGGACAGTATGTCATCCTTGGAGCCGGGTTCGACACATTCACGCTTCGCAGGCCGGATCTCGCGCATCGTCTTAAAGTCTTCGAGGTTGACCATCCGGCAACGCAGGCCAATAAGAGGGAACGCTTCTTGCGGATCAATCCCACTCTTCCAGTAAATCTGCACTTCATACCGCTTGTTTTCGGGAAGGATGACCTGAAGACCGCCCTGTTGGAAGCCGGGTATGACCCTTTGATCCCGGGTTTCTTCAGCTGGCTGGGGGTTACTTATTATCTTGAGCAGGATGAAATCCAGTCAACGCTTGAAACAATTTCCCGCATAGCTGTTCCCGGTAGTTCATTGGTTTTTGATTATTCCAGTCCGGGAGCATTCCAACCCAATTCAGCCACCAGGCGGGATAGGGCAACGCAGTCCATAGCCCGCCAGGCTGGCGAAACCATGAAAACCAGTTTTGATCCGCTCGGATTGGAAAGCCTGCTTCTCCAGAATGGGTTTGAAACGGTACAAAATCTTTCACCTGTTGAAATAGAGGATCGCTATTTCTCGGGTCGAAAGGATCGCTATCATGCCTTCGAGTATGTCCATCTCATCCAGTCGCAAAGAAAATGATCTCCAAATTGCCTTCTTGACTCTATGGTTACCATAGGGTGTATATTGGTTGTCATATGGGAAACATAATGAAGCTCAAAATTGGTGAATTCGCCCGCCTCGGACAGGTGACGGTGCAAACCCTGCGCTATTACGCCGACCTTGACCTATTGCTTCCCGGCGAGGTGGACCCGTTCACCGGGTACCGGTATTATCTGCTCGACCAGCTGCCCGCGCTGCACCGCATTCTGGCGCTCAAGGATCTGGGTATTCCACTGGAACAGATCAAAAGACTACTGCAAGACAATATCAGCCCGGAGGAAATGCGGCGCATTCTGATGCTCAAGCAGGATGAAATTCGCTCACAGGTACAGAACAGCCTGGACCAACTGGAACGCATCAATATCCGCCTTCAAATGCTGGAACACAAAAGCCAGCCCTCCAACTACGAGATCAACATCAAGCATGTTGATGCGCTGCAGGTGGCTTCGGTTACGGGTGAAGTGCCGGATTACCGCGATGTCAGCCCGCTATGGATAGATCTGGGTGAACGCGTACAGGCCGCGAATTTGCAGGTCAACGCCCCATACCTCACCTTGTGCCATGCCACCGAACCCCGCATCAAGCTGGAAGTCTGCGCGCCGGTTGAAAAGGTGAATGAAACAATTCCGGACCTGATACGGATTCTTCCTGAGGTGAATACGATGGTGTTCACCACCCATCAGGGCTCGTATAACGGATTGATTGATGGATATACCGCCCTGTGGCAGTGGGTCAACGACCATAACTTTAAGATCGACGGCCCGGATCGCGAAATCTACCGCCGGCTGCCGGCAGAAGGACAGCAGTATTCCGATCCAAATTCACTCACAGAGCTGCAGATTCCGGTTTCGCCAGCCTGATAAGAACATCCACGGAGAGTGTCATGAGATATTGTTTTGATGCCGATAGCATCAGCCTGGAACAACTAAAAGAACGCATCTGCTCCGCCGACCTTGTCCCCAGCCGCGAACCTATCCTGGAGAATCTGGATAATCATTTGAAATCTCTGGAATCAATGGGAATTAAAACCCTAGGAGGTTTGCGCAAGGAATTAAAAGACAACAAGCGTCTTTTTGCCATTGCCGAACAAACCGGAATTGACAAGGACTACCTTGCCCTTCTGCGCCGCGAGTTCGAAAGTTATTTCCCGAAACCATTCCCCCTGAAAGAATTTGAATGGATCCCTATCGAAGAGATTTCCCGATTGGAAGGAGCCGGCATCCGTAATACGGCTGATCTGTATGAAAACCCTGATAAGGTTCAAAACTGCGGTATCCAACCGGGCCACGGCAGGCATTTACTTCAGTGTGCCGACCTGACGCGGATCCAGTGGATTAGTCCGCTGTCTGCCCGCATGCTGACGGAAACCGGGTACGAGACCCCGGCTAAAGTGGCAACCGCGAACCCCGAAGAATTGGATAAAGCCCTGGATGCAGCCAACACCGAAAACAATTACTTCAAAGGCAAAATCGGCCTCCGCGATATAAAGCGGCTGATCCATGCCTCGAGATATGTATCAAACTGGTATTAAGACAGGCAAAAAGCTCCAAATCGTTAAAACCAGCGGCCGCTGAGATTAAATAAAAAGAAAGAAGGAAGAAAAATGGCACAGATCGATTGTGTTCTCTCTCCGCTTGGCTATGTCCGCTCCAGCGGGCAGGGATTCGTCCTCGAGATCAAACCGGAATACCGTGAAGCCATGCTTGGGCTGCAGGGTTTCAGTCATATCAATGTCATCTGGTGGAGCCACCTGCTGGATGGGCCGGAATACCGCAAGATGACGGTCGTTGACAAACCTTATGCCAAAGGGCCGGACCGGCTTGGTATCTTCGCCACCCGTTCACCGATGCGCCCCAATCCCCTTTGCCTAGACGTCGCGCAGGTGCTGCATGTCGATGAAACCAACGGGCAGATCGTGGTGGCCTGGATTG
>CAYRHB010000154.1:0-6637 GCA_964424035.1 uncultured Leptolinea sp. | reverse complement strand
CGATGAGACATAAATCTCAATGACACCAAAGTAAGAATAAAACGATCACCTCCTTTTACGGGTTACTTCTAGGAGGCTGACAGGAATCGCGTACCACCAGCCCGGTAGGTAACTCAATTCGTTTGAATGGTGCAGTTGGATTCTTTAATACGTCCAGCAATAACTGGACAGCAATACTTCCCATATTCCGTAACGGTTGACGGACTGTCGTCAACGCGGGATGGATCACACTGGATTGTGGAATATCATCAAAACCCATCAAAGACACATCTTCCGGGATGCGTTTCCCCTGTTCACGGATGGCATCCATGGCTCCGAACGCCATCATATCGTTCGCTGCGAAAATGGCTGTCGGAGGTTCGGGGAGGTCCAATAATTCCATGGCACGGTTGTAGCCATCCAATTGCTGGAATGTGCTTTCCCGCACCAGTTCTTCCGAGAATGGAATGTGATACGCCCACAGGGCGGATTTATACCCTTCAAGGCGGTCAACTGAAGATCCAAGATCCATCCAGCCGGTGATAAAACCAATCCGGGAATGACCGAGTTGGATCAGGTATTCTGTGGCGTTGTAAGCCCCCTGCCAGTTGGCTGAATTTACTGCCGGACATTGATCTCCCGATCCCTGGTGATCGATCAGAACAAAGGGAAAACGGCGGGCTTTCAGGGTGTCAATATAGTCTTCCGGATTCCGCGGCAGGACGAGGATCAGGCCATCCACCATGCCCTGTGCCAGATTGGCAACATAATTGGCTTCCAGGATGGGGGTGCGGTGAGTCGTATAGAGCATCAGATCATAACCGGCAAGTTGAAGCTCGGTGTCAATTCCCTGAATGACCTCGGCAATATACCCGGTTCCCAGATCAGGGACCAGGATGCCGATGATGTGGGTTTTTCCGCCGGCCAGACTGCGGGCCTGCCGGTTAACCACATAACCGAGCTCCTGGATGACCCTGTTCACCTTTTCGCGGGTTTCCAAACGCACATGGGGGTCATTGTTCAGAACCCGGGACACAGTTCCATACGAGACGCCAGCCCGGGAGGCGACTTCAAAAATCGTAACATTTGTGGGAACTGTACCAGGTTGTTTCATGTGAGAAGGTTGTTTTTTGGGAAACCGCGTAAGCGTTTACGAAATTTTGTAAATCAGAGGTCGAAAATTGGATTGGAAGCGTTTACAGTGGTGCGAAAACGGTTATCAATCCGTTTGTATTCCGCACTCTATCTCAATTGCAAGACTGATTGGGAAATTTTTCTTTGGAAGCGTTTACATAAATATTATAGCAACATGAAATGGCTTGTCAACTATGAATGTTGTCCGAACAAACAAATTCCCCGACAATTTGGAGAAATCAGGAGGAATATCAGTGATAATTATCCATTTGTCACATGCCTTTGGATTAAATTCAGCAGCACCACCATGCCCTAAATGGTGGTGCTGCAAAAAAAGATGGAGCAGGTGACAACCCCCTTCCAGCCCTAATTATCCAACTGTAAATCCTGTTTGCAGGAGATCCTGAACACCGAGTTCCACAGCACGTTGGCTGGGAGAGCATCCACCAACCCGGACGATAAATTCGCCTTTCTCGAGTACAGATTCGCCATCATCGTTCACCATCATCATCATTTCCGGTGTGATGGATACATTGATGGAACGGGTTTCTTTCGGTTGCAGGGAAACGCGTTTGAAGGTGACCAACTTGTGGAGCGGAACCTTTACTGACGCTTTCACATCCGTCAAATAGACCTGGGCGACTTCTTCTGCTTCGAGATCACCCGCGTTTGTGAGATTGAATTTTACTTCAAGCGATTCACCAGCTTTTATTGTGTTTGTATTAATCGATAAAGCGCTATATTCAAACCTTGTGTAACTCAGGCCGAACCCGAACGGGAAGAGGGGGGTGTCGGTAGAATAGCGGTATGTGCGATTATCCATGCTGTAATCTTCAAAATCCGGTAACTGGGCTGTAGATGCGGGGAATGTCATTGGCAGCTTGCCGGAAGGGGACACCTTGCCAAACAGGATATCTGCCAGGGCCAGGCCGCCTTCACAGCCGGGATACCATACATGAACAATGGCTTCCACCATATCCTCGACCTCGCCCAGGGCAATTGAACTGCCGCCGAAGAGTACCAGAACCACCCGGGCGCCGCCGATGACCAGTTTCTTGATGTACTCTGCCTGCTGGACCGGAATTTCGATCTTCTCGCGGTCACCGCCGCGTGTTGAAAGCAATGCGTCGCCTTCTTCACCTTCCAGCATCGGCTGGAGGCCCATACAGGCGATGGTCACATCTGCTTCTGCAGCTGCTTCGAATGACCAGTCAAACGGGTTGGCATTATCCTGTGCCAGTAGGCAACCATGTTTGTATTCCACCTTGGTACCTTCCGGTACCTGGCGGGCAATTCCTTCCAGCGGGGTAACCATGGATTCACCGATGCCAAAATAACTGCCGAGGAGGCAGTCCAGATTGGTCGCGTTGGGACCAACGACATAAAGATCCCGCACGGATTCCTTCAATGGAAGAATGTTGTCCCGATTTTTTAACAACACAATGGATCGAATTGCCGCTTCATAGGAAAGTTTTCGGTGCTTTTCACATCCCACGACACTCATGGGGATATTGGAATACGGTACCTTTTCGGGAGGATCGAACATTCCCAATTTGAAACGGGTTGCAAGGGTGCGGGAAAGCGAACGGTCCAGATCCTCTTCGGTGATAAGTCCCCGTTCGATGGCTTCTCCCAGATGGTCATAGGTACACTTGCAGCTCATATCACAGCCGGCTTTTAACGCGACTCCAGCGGATTCAACCACGTCTTTGGTGTATTGATGTCCCTTGTGCAGGTCTGTCAGGGCGTAACAATCGGAAACCACATGTCCTTTGAAACCCCATTTTTCCCGCAGGATTTCTTTCAAAAGCAGGTCAGACGCACAGCACGGAACACCGTACAACCGGTTATATGCGCCCATGACCATTTCCACATTGGCATCCACCACAAGTTTGCGGAAGGCCGGCAGGTAGGTATCAAAGAGTTCCCGTTTGGTGACATTCGCGTCAAAAGAGTGGCGGCCTTCTTCGGGTCCGCTGTGAACAGCGTAATGCTTGGCGCAGGCGGCAGTCCGCAGATATTGCGGATCATCTCCCTGCATACCCCGGACAAATGCGGCTCCCATTTCACCCGTGAGATAAGGATCTTCACCCCAGCTTTCCTGACCGCGTCCCCAGCGTGGATCACGAAAAATATTAACGTTGGGGGACCAGAAGGTAAGTCCCTGGTAGATGATCGTATTGCCGCGTCTGCGCATGGTTTCGTGGTATTTCGCGCGGGCTTCTGTGCTGATGGCTGTGGCAACTTTCTTGATCAGATCAGGGTCCCATGTGGCCGCCATGCCAATGGCCTGGGGAAAAACCGTTGCCCGCCCGTTCCGTCCGACTCCATGCAGACCTTCATTCCAAAAATCGTAGGATGGGATATCCAGGTGTTCAACGGCTCCGGCATTGCTTCGCATCTGGCTGATCTTCTCTTCCAGTGTCATGCGGGAGATGAGATCTTGTACCCGGTCCTCGATGGTACGGGAAGGATCAAGGTATACGGGTTTTTGGTTGGGAGATGTCATCATAAACAGAGAATTCCTTGTGGTGGAAAATGGTTAAATCGCGGCAAGACCGGTAAAGGTGGATTTCAGAGCCGGATAGAGCGCGGTGTATTGACGGTAATATTGTTCATATGTGGCAACTGCAGCCGGATTTGCCGTGGTTTTATCCAGGGTTTTAATGGTGGCGTTGCAGCTTTCCTCTACGGTTTTCCAGGTACCGAAACCTACACCGGCCAGCAGGGCAGCGCCAAAAGCCGCGCCTTCGGTGGTGTTTACAGTCACCAGTTCGGTGTTCATAACATCAGAGAGCATTTGCCGCCACAGGGCGCTGCGGGCTCCGCCGCCGGAAACCCGGACCTGTTTGATTTCACCAAGTCCGGCATTTTTCAGGAGTTCCATCGAATCACGCAATCCGAATGAGACACCCTCAATGACTGAGCGGGTCATGTGGGCTTTGGTGTGGCGCACGGTAAGACCGACGAAGGCGCCACGGGCCAGCGGATCGGGATGGGGAGTCCGTTCACCTGTCAGGTATGGCAGGAATAACAAGCCTTCACTTCCAGCCGGAATATCTGCGGCGGGAGCCAAAAGATCATCGTAATTCATTCCCGGGGCGAGGGTGTCGCGATACCAACGCAGGGAACCTGCTGCGGAGAGCATGACACCCATGAAATGCCAGGTTCCCGGAACAGAATGGCAGAACGCGTGAAGACGGCCTTCCGGTTCGATCAACGGGGATGGAGTGGAAGCGAAAACCACACCGGAAGTACCCAGGGTGAGGGCTACAATGCCCGGAGTGACAGCACCCACGCCAACCGCCTGTGCCGCCTGATCACCGCCGCCACCCACAACCGGAGTACCCGCTTTCAGGCCGGTCAATTCAGCAGCCGCAGCGGAGATCACACCGGTAACCTCTGATCCTTCGTAGCTTTTCGGAAGCCAGCTCTCCGGGATCTCAAGCGCATCCAAAAGTTCTTTTGACCAGTTGCGTTTCTTCAGGTCGTACAGGATCATACCGGAACCATCAGCATGGTCAACCGCATAATCACCGGTCAAATGATAGCGGACATAATCTTTGGGCAGCAGAATATGCGCGGTTTTGGCATAGACGTCGGGTTCATTTTTACGGACCCATAGGATCTTTGGTGCTGTGAAACCGGTGAGGGCTTTATTGCCGCATATGGACAGGAGTTTATCAAACCCGACAATGCGGGTAATATCATCGCATTCCTCGGCTGTTCGCTGGTCGTTCCACAGGATCGCCGGCCGCAGGACATTGCCGGCTTCATCCATCATCACGAGCCCGTGCATCTGGCCGGTCAGACCAACAGCTTTAACATCCTCTCCCTTTGCGCCAGCCTGGCTTAACGCCTGCCGGATACTGTTGGCTGAGGCAGTCCACCATTCCTGCGGATCCTGCTCAGACCACAGGGGTTTGGGAGTGGAAATTGAGTGTTCGGTCAGTCCTGCACCAACCACATTACCGGTTTCATCGACGAGCAGCGCTTTTGATCCGGTTGTTGAAACATCAATGCCCAGGAATAACGATTTCATGGTAGTAGATCCTCTTTCAACAGAATTGTTTGATTGAATAACTTTCTCTTCGTTTGGAACAGGTAATTCTACCCCTCAATCTTTCGGCACGAATCCCGGATAACCAGGTGGGTTGGCAGTTCCACTTTACCGGATTTGATCTCGCCTTCAGACATCATTTCAACCAGCATCCTGGTGGCTTTGCGCCCCATCTGTTCCAGCGGTTGTTGGACTGTCGTTAAACCGGGCATGGTCTGGCTGGATTGAAAAATGTCGTCGAAACCGATGATCGACATATCACCCGGAATTTTCAGCCCCATATCCCGGACCGCGTTCATCACCCCAAAGGCCATCATGTCATTTGATGCGAATATGGCGGTGGGTTTCTCTTTAAGCGATATTAGTACTTTTGCACCAACATATCCGGTGGATTGTTCAAAATCTCCTTCAATGATCCATTCCTGTTTAACCGGAAGGGAATGTTTTTCCAGTGCGGCTTTATAACCGGCCAGCCGTTCCTGCGCACAACCCAGGTCCATACTGCCGGTAATGAATGCGATCTTCCTATGCCCCAGACTGATCAGATACTCGGTCGAGTCCATGGCTCCCTGGAAATTGGTTGCCCCCACGGCAGGTCCCTGCTCGTCGATTCCCTGATGGTCAACCAGCACATAGGGAAATTTCAACGCGCGAAGTCGTTCGAGATAGTTCGCCGGATTCCGTGGAAGGATGAGGATCACCCCGTCGACGCCGCTCTGAATAAGCGATGAGATATACCCGGTTTCCTTTGTCTCGCGCCTGTGGGTGGTGTACAACATCAGGTTGTAGTTGGCGGTTTCGAGTTCGAAATCAATCCCCCGGATGATCTCGCCGATATACGCCGTCCCCAGGTCGGGGATGAGCAATCCGATGACGTTGGAACGGCCGCTGACCAGGCTTCTGGCGTTGCGGTTGCCGACGAATCCCATCCGATTGATCACTTCTTTGACCCTTTCGCGGGTCTCCGGTTTTACGTTGGGCGAGTCATTGATCACCCGGGAGACGGTGCCATAAGACACACCGGCTTCGCGGGCAACGTCAATAATGGTGATCGTAGAAGAGAAGTTCTTTTCCTGTGACTTGGACATGGATTGCTTCGCTTTCTTTGTAAACGTTCACATCTATTTTATCTTTTTTATTTCCTCTGTCAACAGCAAAAACGGGTGATATCCGGTATTAAATATTACCTTTCGATCAGGTGGACCAGATGGATCAACAGGTGGCGAGCAGTCATGCCGGAATTCTTTTCTATCCATCCGACTGTATTTTTCTTTATTACAAATTCAAATTAGAATAGATACAGCGCAAATTGGTTTTCAAGCAAAAGCGCGATATTTTTGGAAAACAACCTTCAATTTGAGGTAACTAATGACCAAATATTACGGCGGTATTGAAGCTGGAGGTACTAAATTTGTCTGCAATGTCGCATCCGGACCGGATGATGTGCTGGCTCAGGAACGGTTC
>CAYRHB010000153.1:0-6878 GCA_964424035.1 uncultured Leptolinea sp. | reverse complement strand
TTTATACATAAATCCCCTCTCTTTATATCATCGAAGTCTTTGTTTTTAAAGTAGAAAAAAGTTGGGTGCCACCCCAACTACTCAAACGATGAAGCCATCTGCTCGAACACAGGCAGCCACGGGATGACATCCTCCGGCAGTTCGCCCTGTTTGATCCGCGCCACTTCGGCGTCAAATTCGCCGGAATACGTCCCCAGGTTGATGACCATCGCCGTGTACCCGTCTTCCGCCGGGAACACGTACGTTTTGTAAATGGGGTAGTTGCCGAAGTAAAGGCCGGACTTGTAGCGCACGAAGCCGCGTCCATCCGGCAGTAATTCAACACCCTCCAGCATATCGTTCTTGAACGCCGTCCACTCGTCGGCTGTCATGAAGCGGTCATATTCCGTACCGGCGGTGAAATCGTACGTCGAATGGACCAGGTAGATGCGGCTCCAGCCGCTGCCGTCGTAGGTGCCTTCGAACCCCAGGCTGACCAGCCGTCCACGGACGGACGGCTGAACTCCGGCGTTCCAATCGGTGTTGATGAAAGGCGCACCGGCCTCAACCGGGATGCAAAGACTGTGAACACCCATCCATTCCAGGTAGGTATCCAGTTCAACTGTATCCAGCGTGTAGCGCGGCGCGTCGTCAATTCCTCGTGTGTACGGATCTCGCAGCTCACGATGTTCGAAAGCCGTCTGGCAGACAGGGACTTGTGTTGAGGTCGGGATTTCCAGCGAAGGAGTTTGGGTTTCCAAAGGTCGTGATGGTTCATTTTGGCAGGAAGCCAGTAAAAAAAGGATTGGAATTGCCAGAGCAATGAGTCTTATGTCGAATCTGGTCATTTGAAATGCCATTTCCTCATTTGTCCGACCTGCGTCTTGCCGAGACCTGTAATGTAATGCTTTACGCCTTCCAGCTTTCGATCATGGCCTGTACCGAGCGGCTCATCTCCACGCTGAATTCTGACGCGAACTTGCGCAGGTACACATCCTGCCCGAAGTTAGCCACGCCTTCCTCATATTTCGGACGGCCCAGTCCTTTGAACATCATATCCAGCTCGAGACCTTCCAGCCGGTAATAGCGGTTGCTGTGGACGACAAATTTCTCATCAAAACGCCGTGATAGCGGGCGATCGTCGGCATCACCGCGCGGGTATCCGATACACAGCATGGTCACCGGCAGCACATATTTGGGCAGGTGCAACAGGTCGCGGTGATACTCGTATTTCTCCAGGATATCGCCGATATAACAGGTCCCCAGACCCATCCCTTCGGCGGCAATGGCAGCGGTCTGCGCGGCGATCAGCGTGTCATTGACGGCCAACATCAGATCACCGGTATCCGGTTTACGCAGATCCATCCCGCGCTGCTGGCATAGTTCGAACACTCCGCTGCGCAGGAAGTAGTCATACCAGCGTTGGTAATCAGCCAGGAAGATCAGCAGCAGCGGGGCTTTGGCGATGAACGGCTGGTTGTCACAGGATTCTGACAGCTTCTTCTTCAGTTCGGGGTCTTCGACCTTGATGATGCTGTACAACATCATGTTCCCGGCCGTTGGCGCGCGCAGGGCGGCCTGGATCAGGTCCCGCGCCATTTCGTAGGGGATGGGTTTGTCCTTGAAGGCACGGGTGGAACGGCGTTCGTGGATGGTTCGCAATACTTCATTCATCTCAAGACCTGTCCATGTGTTCGGGATTGGAGATTTACTTCTTCTTTTTGGGTTTGGGTTCCGGCAGTTCGGGCATGGTTACGCGGATGAGTTCACTCAACCAGTCCGCGTTTTCACATCTGTCTCCGGGGATGTAAAGGTACATCTTCGCGCCCGGGTAGGGCGGAGCTTCTTCAACATCCGCGCCGAGATAGGCGCGCGCGGCGGCTGTAGGTTTGATGAAGAGCCGGTCATCGCACACCAACGCGACGATCTTGCCTTCGCAATATATGGCATATTCGCCAAACATTTTCCGGGCGGTTAACATCCCCGCGCCGGCCATCTGTTCCAACAGGTAGTCAATCGTTTCTTTTCGGGTTCCCATGATGAATATTATACAAAAATCAATGGCCGAATATCAGCGCCAGAAACCGGCATGCACAGCTTGAGCTTCTTTTTCCAGCTCCGGGCAGGGACCTTCCACCGGTACAGGCTGCCCGCTGTGACCGAAAACCTCCCTGCAGGGAAGGAGTAAATTTTCAGGGGATGGACCCACCAGATCGTAAAGGTCTTCCTCACTCAGGGCGAATACCACCCGTCCGATACGGCTCCAGTGGATGGCCCCTGCACACATCGCGCAGGGTTCCGTGCTGCTGTACAGTGTAAAACCTGCCAGTTGTTCAGGCGGGAAGGCGCGGGTTGCCAGCCGTACCAGGTTGGTCTCGGCGTGGCCGGTCGCATCACGGCCGGTGATCACTGTGTTCTCGGCGCGCAGCAATTCGCGTCCGCTGCCGTCAACGAGGATGGCGCCAAACGGGTGGTTGCCATGTTCACGGGCCAGATGGGCTACCTCAATGGCAGTTTTCAGGTGTTGGATATCGACGGTATTCAAAGCGTGTCTCCCGGGTTGGTATATCCCATTGTACCGGTTGATAAGGTTTTTGATACAGGGCCGGGAACCGCCCTTAATTGTACAAACAATATACATATTGTGGTAATTATATGTCAGACCAAATAACATGAAAGAAATCAAAAAAACGGAAAACCGAATGAAAAACCATCGCCTGTTGACTATTTTCTTTATTGTCTTTGTGGATATGCTGGGGTTCAGCCTGATCCTGCCGTTGCTGCCGTATTACGCCGAATCCTTTGGAGCGAATGCCACTATCGTCGGATTGCTGGTCGCGTCGTACGCAGCAGCGCAACTGATTGGCGCACCCATCCTGGGACGCCTTTCCGACCGCTATGGCCGGCGTCCCATCCTCCTTTTTTCCGTGGCAGGCACGCTGTTCGGATTTTTGCTGCTGGGCTTTGCCGAACAAGCCGGACAAACCCTGGCCCGGTTTTTTGCCCTGCAATCTACCAGTGGAATGGTCATCGCCATCCTGTTTTTTAGCCGCATCCTTGACGGATTGACCGGAGGGAATATTAGCGTGGCACAGGCATACATTGCCGATATCTCTGATGAACAGAACCGGGCGAAAAGCTTGGGGATTGTAGGTGCCGCATTCGGACTGGGATTTATCATCGGTCCGGCTACCGGGGGATTGCTTTCACAATGGGGATATAATCTCCCGGCACTGGCCGCTGCGGGGGTTTCATTGGCCAATCTGGTGTTGATTTACTTCACCCTGCCCGAATCACTGGTGGGTGAGATCCGTGAGAAGGCTGCCAATCACCGGCGTCCGGGATTTACTTTTTCCGCCCTGGCGCAGGCCCTTCAGCGGCCGGGAGTTGGCCCCCTGCTGCACATCCGCTTTTTCTACGGATTGGCATTTGCCATGTTCCAGACAGTCTTTTCGCTCTATGCGCAGACCATCGGCCTTTCATCACAGGTCACCGGGTATGTGCTGGCTTATGTGGGACTGCTGTCGGTCATCACCCAGGTGGCGATGATCGGACCGCTCACGCAGCGGTTCCGGGAAAATGTGCTGATTATCACCGGACTGTGGCTGATGGCATTCGCCCTGCTGGCATGGTCCTTCACTGACAGTCTGGTGCCATTGCTCATCGTGATGCTGCCCATGGCCCTTTCCGGAGGCGTTTTAAATACAGTGCTGCAGAGCACCATCAGCAAGGCAGTCAGTCGCGAGGAGGTTGGCGGAATACTGGGGATTTCATCATCACTGGAGGCAATTACGCGGGTGATCGCCCCCTCAGCCGGTGGATTCTTGTTACAACGTCTGGGTGTATGGTCGCCGGGTGTTTTCAGCGCCCTGGTGATGGCATGGGTAGTGATATTTGCCTACCGCCGGGTAATCATCCCCGGACGCCGGGAACGCCTGGCTTCCTCTTAAATCAGAATATTCAATCCAGAATATTGATGAGGCCGTTTACCAGCGACCGGTAGCGTTCAGGGTTCCACCAGGTCATTTCTCCGGGCTGCCAGGTCGCTATGGCTTGCCGGGCGATCTGGTATCCGGTGTCCATCAATTCCACTGAGCGGCGGAAGTCCCACAGGGGCACCGGAGGTGAGCTGGTCAGGATGATGTGTTTCACCGGTACGCCCCGGGCTTCGGCCAGTTTGATCTCCAATTGCACGAGGCGGGTCTCGATCGTGCGGTTTACTTTCCACAGAAGAGGACGGATTCCCGATGCCTCCTCTGAATCCTCTTCCGCCGGATCGAACAGGTCGAGGGCGATGATCTCTGTGGCACCCTGCTGGATAGCCGCCTCAACCGGAAGATTGCTTACCGCTCCGCCGTCCATCAGGTAACGGCCATCCTTCTCTTCCGGCAGTATCCAGGGTGGCAGTGACATGGAAGCCAGTACACTGTCAAGAATACGCTCCTCCGGATCAAGGCCAAATACCACAGGTTCCCCGCTGTTCAGGTCGGCTGCCACCGGATAGAGGTAAGCGCTGTCGAGGTCTTTAAAACGCATTTCAGGCTTGATTCCATTCTGTATGGCAAAGTCCCTGACCTTTTGAAGGGAATGTCCGTTGCGCGGTTGGAAGAGGAGGCGCATGGTCTCCCACCACAGATTGGGAGAGATTAGTTCTGTATGCATGGTGGCTTGCCAGATACGTTCGAGTTTCTCAATCCCGTTGAGGTCAAACCCGTGAATGGATAAAAAGGCGCCATTGGCTGATCCAATCGATGTGCCTGTGACAATGTCAGGGTGGTATCTGGCTTCGAGAAGCGCACGAATGGCTCCCACCTGCATTGCACCGCGTGAACCGCCTCCCCCCAGAACAAAAGCCAGTCTTCTGTTTGGAAAATTGATTTTCATGACTATTACCTGCTATTACTGTATACGATCCCATCAGACATTGCGTTTCATTCTGATCACATCGACTTATACGACAGAGTGTTGATTATTTATATAGCATCAGTATAATGGTTTCTATCGATGGTTTCAATACACAGTGCGTTCCGGATTGTTGAATATTCAACATTTCAGATGCCCGTGTCGAATATCGGGAGGGTAGATGAGAATGTTAAACCGCAAAGATAGAAGGATCGTACGTACCCGTGAGGCGATACGGGAAGCATTTGTTGATCTGATCGAAGAGAAAGGATTTGATGGTATTTCGATCAGTGATATCACAGATCGGGCGGATATTAACCGGAGCACCTTTTATTTACACTACCATGACAAATATGATCTGCTGGAAAAAACCGAGGATGAGATCATCGGGCATATGAAAACCATCCTTATACAATCCGGAAAACTGGATCTGGACACGTATTCCACGGAAGAAGGACTTGTACCGGTGATCATAGCGATGTTTGAATATGTAAAAAGCCAGACAAAAATTATGCATGCCCTTCTCGGGTTAAAAGCCAATCCCGGATTTCAAAGCCGGATCAAGAAGGCCATCGAAACAGACCTCTTTAATCTGGGTTTCTTTTACCATAAGAACGAATCTGACCTGCTGGTTCCGGCGGATTATTTGATCACATACTTGTCCGCGGCGCACATGGGCGTGGTGCAAACCTGGCTGGCAAACGGGTGTAGAGAAAGTCCGGAAGAGATGGCCAGAATTGTCGCCCGAATGTCGCTGTATGGTCCATTTCAAGCCGTAAAAAAGAGGATCAGCCGACTCGGATGATCCTAGATGCGTACGGCAGTCATGCCGACCATGGCGAAATACTTCCCGGCTTCGGCTTTCATCATTTCACGGTCTGATACGGCGTGTTCGTTGTCACTGGTCAGCCAGTCTGACCAGGCCTCCGCGCAGCCCGGCAAGTTTTCAGCGGTTTGCACATTAACCTGGTTGGATGATTTCCACAGGTTTCGCCACCATTCGCTGGCGTGGAAGTTGTATTCCGGCTTCACATAAGGGCTGATGTCGGCAGGGATATGCGCGCCGTACTCCTCAAGGAACCCCGGCACGGCAATGCCGATTTGTCCGCCGGGTTTGATCAACGGAGCCAGGTGGACGTCCAGGTAAGAGGCTTCGTGCCCGAAGTAATGGTAAGAGTCAATGCTCACCGCCAAATCAAAGTAGGCTTCTGCGAAAGGCAGGTCGTGGGCTTCCGCGTGAATGGGGATGATCCGTTCTTCCAGACCCGCGTTCCGGAACCGTTCATGATTTTCCGTCGCGCTGATCCACAGATCGACAGCAAATACGGTTACGCCGAATTCCCTGGACAGAAAGATGGACGTCAAGCCCTTGCCACATCCCAGATCCAGCACACGCATTCCGGGTTTCAGCGTAAGCGACCCGGCCAGTTCCTCCAACAGCTTTATGGCGTTGGGACCCATCATATTGGACTGTAGAAAGGCTGGATCGTATCTATCACTTCGGGGATGGTGCATGGTGGATATCCTCGTTTTGTAAGATGACTGTAGTCTGGTATACCGGATTGGAGGAATCATAACCTAAAAAATCCGTTATTCCTGAAGAGGCTGTTGCATCCAAATTTAAACGGTATATAATAAATAATGAACATTCGTTATCTATATATACTTGCTGGTGGAAAATGCCAAGATCAAGCCGGGAAAAGAGCGTAGAAACCCGCACACATATCGTTGATGCGGCCTATCACCTGTTTGTGGATAAGGGATACAATGCCACCCCCATGCGGGAGATCAGTCAGCACGCGGGGGTGACAGTGGGTGCGGTATACAACCACTTTGCCACCAAGGAGGATATCTGGAAAGCTGTTCTCGATGAGAAGCATCCCTATCATGAAATCCTTCCGTTGATCCAATCGGTGGATGGCGAGACGGTTTCCGAAGTGATCAGCACGGCAGCCCGGCTTCTGGTTCATGAGCTGATGAACCGTCCGGACCTGTTT
>CAYRHB010000152.1:6492-6914 GCA_964424035.1 uncultured Leptolinea sp. | reverse complement strand
TACCTTTCATATATGAAATTTCCGGGATGAGAGTCATATTTTGAAGATTTTCTGATATTAGATTCTCAAGAAAAATTTCTTGTATATATCCCATTTGTTGATGGTATCTGTTGTCATCAGAAGCCCTTAAGAAATAATCTTGCAATATGAAGTGGAGGAGGGTTGATATTCCATCATAACAAAAACGAGCGTTGGGCACGAAGTAACTATCTGTGTTTAATTTAATTATAGGATTTCTTTCAAGTGGATTTAACCGGTCTGGTAAATCACCAACATTGTATTCGGGTCTTTGCGATATTAGCGTCTGAAGGTCACGGGGTGTTCTTGCCAATAAACTAAGATAATTCGAAACATTCTCAGCTGAATATTTTACTGAACCTTCTATTGAAGCCTGATTACACGTGAAAACAAAAGGGTCAATA
>CAYRHB010000152.1:0-6482 GCA_964424035.1 uncultured Leptolinea sp. | reverse complement strand
TTTTTTCAAAAAAAATAAATTAATTTTAAAAATTTTATCTTTATATTTTTAATTAACATTTATTTTATCCATTTTTAAACTTAAAAAAAAAGGGTAAATATTGTTATTTTGAGAATCAATAATCTTACCAATTACTTCAAACTGGCGATTTCTAATTTTTTCTTGGCTACCCCCATTGTATATGTAACTTTGTGTTTTTTCGATTTTTTGGTAAGTATCTTTATATCGACCTTGAATCAACGAAAAAATACAAAAACCTATCCCTAAAAATTGTTCTGATGAAAGTCCATTAAAAACACTTGGCATAATTTCGGAAAAATCTATGTAATTATTCGCCAATTTTTCTTTTAGCAATTTCGAGTATTTCTCTGGAATTGCTATATACATTGCATAGTTACGACCTAATCTTACAGATAATTGATTTTGTTGATACCTAAATTGGTTGTTTCCAATTTTGGAAAAAATGTTTAATATAGTTTCAAATTTTTCTTTCGTCTCTGTTCGAAAGGGTCTATAAGCGGCATTAATTAAATTATTATGAATTTCCCGATAATTGTCCGATGTAAGGTATCTATCCTTATATTTTTTTGCAGCTGATTCTATTATGGCACGTTGAAATAACGAAATATGTTCACCATGAATAGCAGGGAAAAGCAAGCCCGAACTTTGGGGTTTATCAAAGAAAAAATCAATATAAGAAAAAATCGCACTAATTAGCCAAATATTAGTAAGATTGAGGCTATTCAACTTGACTATTGTATTCTTATAGCAAAGATATGGATCAATCGGAAACATTTTTATCCCCTCTTATTCAACAGGCCGGAATTATTAACCCGGCCTGTTGTACTTCTCTTCCTTCTTCGATGGACCTATTTCACACCCACCGCTTTAAACTCGGCACCCCTTTGCAGGGCTTTAACATTCAGCGGCAGTAGTTTGCGGTGCCGGTCGGGGATGTGGTTCTCCAGCGCCTTTTCGAGCGCCTCAATGGGCAGCACATCCTGGTTGGCCAGCATCGCGCCCAGCATCACCATGTTCGTCAGGCGTTTGTCACCCAGGGTCTCGGCTTCATCGTTGGCCGGGAGTGATACCACGCGCACACTGGCGCGGTCCACGGTACGGTCAATGATGGATGAGTTCACGACCAGCAATCCACCTTCTGCCACGGTGCTTTCATATTTATCCAGCGACGGCAGGTTGAAAGCCATCAATACTTTGGGGTGGCGCACCAGGGGTGACCCGATCTCTTCGTCCGATATGATGACCGTACAGTTGGCAGTACCGCCGCGCATTTCGGGTCCGTAGGACGGGATCCAGGTGACCTGTTTATCGTTTTCCATTCCGGCATAGGCTAGGAGCTGACCGGCAAAAAGGACTCCCTGGCCTCCAAATCCAGCTATCAGGATCTCAGTTTGCATTTTTCCTCCCGCCTAAATCTTGATTTCCGCAATGTTCGGGTTGACCTTGTAGTCTCCCAGAGCATAGTAAGGGATCATTTTTTCTTCGAGCCAGTGGATCGCCTGTCCGGGAGACATACCCCAGTTGGTGGGGCAAATGGACAGTAATTCGACCATGGAGAAGCCCAACCCGCGCGCCTGGACTTCAAATGCCGTGCGGATGGCCTTTTTGGCCAGGCGGATATTCTTGGGATCGTGCAAGCTGCGGCGTACCACATAACTGGCGCCATCCAGCTTGGCCAGTAATTCAGACGCCCGGATGGGGTAACCGGCAAGTTCCACATCGCGCCCGTTGGGTGATGACGTGGTCTTCTGGCCGGGAAGGGTGGTCGGAGCCATCTGTCCGCCGGTCATGCCATAGTTTGTATTGTTGATAAAAACACAGGTGATATTCTCACCACGGGCTGCCGCGTGTATGATCTCCGCCATGCCGATGGAAGCCATATCGCCGTCGCCCTGATAGGTGAACACGATACGGTCTGGCAGAACGCGTTTTACTCCGGTAGCCATGGCCGGCGCCCGGCCGTGGGGAGATTGAACAAAATCAATATCGAAATAGTTATAAGCGAATACCGAACAACCTACAGATGCAACCCCAACCGTCCGTTCGCGCACCCCCATTTCGTCAATCACCTCGGCGATCAACCGGTGCGCCACACCATGTGTGCAGCCCGGGCAGTAATGGGTATTGATGTCTGTTAATGAATCTGGCCGCTGGTAAACAGCCACTTGTTCCATATCCAGGTCAGGTACAGTCATTCTTTTCCCTTTCCTTAATTGATCAATGACATAAACTTCATCCAACGGTCACGCGGATGTTCAGTGGTGGAGACCGGGCCGGCAATCATGCGTTGCACGGCGGAAACAATTTCATCCGGCAGTGGGATAACCCCGCCGGGCCGGCCGTAGAAATCGATGGGTACACTGCCCTGCGTGGCCAGTATGATGTCATCCAGCATCTGTCCGGTATTCATCTCTGTAACCAGAATGCTCTTTACCCGTTTTCCCAATTCCTTGACCTGTTTCTCCGGGAACGGGCTGAGAGTGATGGGACGCAGCAGCCCCACTTTGATACCCTGGTCCCGCAGTTGCCGGACAGCCGTGAGTGCGATCCGACCGGCCGAACCAAAACCGACGATGGCATATTCCGCGTCTTCAAGGAAATATTCTTTAAAGCGCACCTCGTTTTCGCGGATGGTGGCCCACCGGTTAAGCAGGCGCATATTGGCAACTTCTTCCGCCGGTGGATCCAGGTAGATCGATGAGAGGAACCGCCTTTCCCTGCCGGTTGAACCATCCACCACCCAATCTGCGAATTCTTTTTTCAGGGGCATCATGGGTGGGAGCTCGGCGGCTTCCATCATCTGACCGATGCTGCCATCCGAGAGGATCACAACAATTGAGCGGTATTTTTCTGCCAGATCAAAAGCCAGTACGGTCAGATCAATGGATTCCTGCACGCTGCACGGTGCCAGGACGATCGTATGATAATCACCGTGTCCGCCTCCATGGACGATCTGGTTGTAATCGCTCTGTGCCGGTTGAATATTTCCCAACCCGGGACCGCCGCGCATCACATCTACCAGTACTGCCGGGACTTCCGTACCGGCCATGTAAGAGATCCCTTCCAGCATCAGACTGATACCGGGGGAGGAGGATGAGCTCATCACCCGGCGGCCGGTACAGGCAGCGCCATAAACCATATTGATCGCTGCCAGTTCACTTTCAGCCTGAACAAAGGCGCGTCCTTCTTCCGGCATACGGGCTGACATCCATTCCAGCAATTCAGTCTGGGGAGTAATGGGATATCCGAAATAAGCCTGAACTCCCGCGCGGATGGCCGCCTCAGCGACAGCCACATTTCCTTTCAATAATTGTTTTGCCATGTCCCTCTCCTATACGGTTTTCTGTGCTACTTCACGGTAGACGGTTATGGCGGCTTCAGGGCAAACAATGGCACAAACACCACAGCCAGTGCATCCGGCTTGTATCAATTCAGCCGGGTGATAGCCCCGTTTGGTCATGCGTACCATATTTAACGCAATGACCTCCTGGGGACAATTGGAAACACACAATTCACACCCTTTACACAGATCTTCGTTGACTTCAATGCGACCCTTTGGGGGCATTTTTCCTCCTGTCAAGAAAATATTTCCGCAAATGCGGTTTTTTTCACCTATGATTATTCCCCGCACAGGAGTCTCTTTCGAGTGTCAAACATCATACACTCGGGCAACAAAAATCCAGTAAAGAATGGTTGATATTACCGGAATATCACCATTTATTCCGGATTTTCTTCCATCCATTCAATCAGCAAAGCTTCACCCTGCCCCACGCCCACGCATAATGTGGCCAGGCCAAAATACGGGCGTTGTTGTTGCGGCGCCTGCCGGCGCATTTCATGTAATAACGTTGTAAGTATGCGGGCCCCTGAACATCCCAGTGGATGGCCAAGGGCGATGGCCCCGCCGTTCACATTGGTGATGTCTGCCGAAAGCCCGAGTTCACGCATCACAGCGATGGCCTGCACGGCAAAAGCCTCGTTCAGTTCAACCAGGCCGAGATGTCCGATCCCGAGCCCCGAAAGGTGTAAAACTTTACGGGCGGCGGGGACCGGTCCCATGCCCATCAAACGGGGTGCCACCCCGGCTGAAGCCCCGGCAACGATACGCGCCCAGGGCCTTAATCCCAGTGATTCGGCACGGGTGTCGCTCATCAGAAGAATCGCGGCAGCGCCGTCGTTCATGCCCGAACTGTTCCCGGCTGTCACCGAGCCGTTGGGACGGAAAACGGGTTTGAGTTTTGCCAGGCTTTCTTTGGATGAGTCCCGCCGCGGGCGTTCATCCGTTGTGAACAGGTAGGGGTCGCCTTTGCGTTGGGGTATGGCGATGGGTTCGATCTCTGCCAGGAAGCGGTTGGAGTCAATGGCCGCGATGGCGCGTTTATGGCTGGCAAGGGCGAACGCGTCCTGCTGGGCGCGGGTAATGCCTGTACTTTCCGCGATGTTCTCCGCGGTTTCACCCATGGCTTCGGTGCCATAAAGCGATTGCATCCTTGGATTGGGATAACGCCATCCAAGGGCGGTATCCCAGGCAGTCAGGTTGCCAAAGGGAAAGGCAGTCTCTCCCTTGGGAAAGGAATACGGAGCGCGTGACATGCTTTCAACTCCGCCGGCGATGAGCACATCGGCTTCACCGCAACGGATGGCACGCGCCGCCTGGATGACGGCCGTAAGCCCGGAGGCGCACAACCGGTTCACGGTCACCCCGGCAGTTTCAACCGGGAAACCAGCCAGTAAAGCCGCCATGCGGGCAATATTGCGGTTGTCTTCACCGGCCTGGTTGGCACATCCAAGAAATACCTCTTCCACCAGGGCGGGTTCGATCTCAGAGCGGCGGATCAATGCCTGAAGGATGGCGGCGGCCAGATCATCCGGCCGGATGGATGATAATTTCCCCCCCAACGCCCCGATGGGGCTGCGAACGGCGTTAATGATCACGGCTTCAGGCATGGGATTCCTCCGTAGAACAGTATTGACTTATGGGCGGGTCTCCAGCAGAACATCCACCCTGTCGATCGGTCCGCCCAGTGAGTACACAGTGAAGTCATAAACCAACCCGCTGCCCGATTCCAGCCCGACGGGGCTTTCCCAGCGGCGCACACCCACCGGTTCTCCGGATGCGTTGTACGCGGCAGCGACCACCTGAATGATGTTGGCATCGGATTGTCCGGCATTCAGGTTGACCACACCATTAACTCGCGCGGATAGTTTGTCATCCGCCAGGTTGACGGCAGACCTATCCGGGTAGGATTGCAAATATCGTGCCCCTTCATCAATCGATGTCGAAGATGTCCGCAGGCGTGAATCGATCTTCCAGGGACGGGACGGCGGGTTTTCAAAATACGCCGCCACCGGAATGGACTGGCCCGCGGAAAGGTGGTCCAGCAGGCTGAAGGCGGCTTTCGTGATTGCCCCGGTCCCGTCAGAACCAGAAAGGATAAAATCCACGCTGATATCTTCCACGGATGTTTCCCTGTTGTTTTCAACCCGGACCAGGCACCACGCACCGCCGGAGGCATCTCCGTAACAGACCGGCGCGCCGGTCATAATCACATCCACGGGAGTAGGGATGGATGTGGGGCGGAAGGCATCCTGCTCCGGGTCGCCTGACGGGATGATCAATACGGTTCCGATGGGCATCATGCGAGGATCGATCTCCGCGTTGGCTTCACGCAGATCTTTGATCTTCACGTTGTACAGGGTGGCAATTCCGCCCATGTCTTCCCCTTTCTTGACCACATGCGTGATCTGCGTGGGACGGGTGGATGCCGGTGGCGGCTCAAGGGTGGGTTGGGCCGGTGGAAGCGTCGGGATCGAAGCTGTGCGTGTGGCATAGGGGGTCAGGCGGGGAGGTGTATCTGTCGCCCCGCCGGTCAGATTGGAACAACTGGCAAGAAGCATCCCCGCAAACAGGATCAGAAGTTTTTTCGATACCATACCGCCATTTTATCGAAGAATTGGTTGAGAATCCACTATTTCGTATTTCGTTTTTCGGGCATATTTGGGTATCATAAATGCCATACAAAGAGAGAGTAACGGACAACAGGTATGGAAAAGTTTTTATTGATATCCACAGGGGCTATCCTCGGGGCCAATGCCCGATACTGGCTGGGCATCTGGTGCGCGGAAAAATGGGGGACCGCTTTTCCCGTTGGTACCTTGTTTGTCAATCTGACCGGCAGCCTCATTCTGGGTTTCTTTATGACCCTGGCAACAGAACGGTTCCTTTTGGATCCGCGTTTACGGTTCCTGATCGGTATTGGATTCCTCGGCGCGTATACTACGTTTTCCACCTATACATATGAGAGTTATAACCTGCTGGCCAGGGGACAATGGGCAGCCGGACTGTTCAATCTTCTGGGCAGCTCGGTCCTCGGTCTTCTGGGTGTGGGGATTGGAGTGTTCCTTGGAAAATCGATCTGAAAAACCGGTTACGGGCAACCCGATCAGTGAACTTGCCGGTC
>CAYRHB010000151.1:0-6977 GCA_964424035.1 uncultured Leptolinea sp. | reverse complement strand
ATGCGAGATATTAAAAAAGTAGCCATTCTGGGGGCTGGCGCGATGGGCGCCTATTTTGCCACCCGTTTTTATGAGACCGAATTTTCAACCAGTCTGATCGCAAAAGATAAAAGGCTGGAAAAACTGACCCGGAACGGATTGGTTGTTAACGGGAAAATCTACAACTTTCCTGTTATTGACCCGGGTAAAGCCGATGAGCCGGTTGACCTGGTGATTGTCGCGTTGAAACACCACCACCTTCAGGAAGCCGCCCGGGGGTTGGAAAAGATGGTGGATGATTCAACCGTGTTCTTATCCGTCATGAACGGCCTTGAGAGCGAGGAAATCATTGGATCCATTTACGGGATGGAAAAGGTCGTTTTTGCCATTTCTCTGGGGATAGATGCGGTCCGGGTGGGAAACGAGGTTGTATATACCACCCCGGGTGTACATTACTTCGGGGAAGCCCGGAATGATACTATCACTCCCAGGGTGAAGAAGATCCAGGAAGCATTTGATAAGGCCGGAATCGCCTATAAAATCCCCGAAGATATGATGCGCTGGTTATGGTGGAAATTTATGGTCAATGTCGGTGTCAACCAGGCATCGGCTGTGACCGGTATGCGCTACGCGGTTTTCCAGAAAGATCCGTATGCCCAGCAACTCATGGAATCGCTGATGCGGGAAGTGGTTCAGCTTGCCGGGGCAGCCGGGATAGCCCTTTCAGAAGAGGATATTGTCAACTGGTATCCGGTTTTGAACAGGCTGTCGCCGGAAGGGAAAACATCCATGCTGCAGGATATCGAAGCCCGGCAAAAAACGGAAGTGGAAGTTTTCAGCGGTAAGGCAATAGCCCTGGGAAAACAATACAACATCCCCACACCGGTAAACGAAACCGTCTTCCGGATCATTAAGGTCCTGGAAAAGGATTTCGGGGTTATCTGATCGTTTATGTGCGCCGGTCAAAACGCTTGTAATACTTCGGGATTTGCGTTATAGAAGTATTATGCGTTCGATGTTCTCCGTGCTTCCGCAACCTTTTCTGGTCTGACAGGATAATAACAATCGGAGGTTTCCATGAAGATGAGATCCTCTCTACGATTAATCCTATTGCCGGCTGTATTGTCGGTCATCCTCGCCTGCAAACAGGTGACACCATGGCAGGCGGAAGAGGAAGCAGCCGAATTGGTTGATATTCCAACAGATATCTACCAATCACCGGAGGAGATTGCCGTGTTATTGGATTGTTCGGCGACCCAGTATATTTCGGTTGAAGTCAGTAAAACCAAAGATGAGGTAAATGAATACAAGACCGAAACCTACGAATACAACATCCATATCGCCAACAATCACCTTACAGATACAGTCTTCCTGGTTGGTTGGGAACATAAAGCGGATATCTACCAGAATCTAGACAGTTCAACATGGAAAAATATGGGGGCGGTGGGTCCAGGCAGGTCTGTTGACCGGTATGTTTACAAAATGATCTACCATGAAAAAGATGCTGAAGGTCCTTTAATGCGGATGATCGAAAAACTTGCCGCGGTACCTAAAACAGAATCGTGTGATAGCCAACTGACCGATGAATCATTCCTGACAAAAATTGCCATACCCATCGAATACCCGTAGTCCCTCGGGATGTGAAGTTCTGACAGAAGATTTTTGCCCTTTATCGATAGTCAAAGCAGGTTTATGATCCCGATCAAACCGGTTGGTTTTTAACCGGATTTACGTGAATCATGCTAGAATGCCTCCCACAAAGGGAGTGATTCACGAAGATATGGCGAAGAACAAGAGATTTGACTCACGTAAAGGATTGATTCTCCTTGCGTTTATTGCTTTTATTGCCCTGGGTTTGCCTGATGGCTTGCTCGGGGTTGGCTGGCCTTCCATCCGGTCTGATTTCGGCATTCCCCTTGATTCCATGGGGATGATCCTCTTCACTGCCACCATCGGGTATCTGACATCCAGCTTTTTCAATGGCAAGTTGATTTCCCGCTTTGGCGTGGGAGGGGTTCTGGCAGCCAGTTGTGCGTTGACCGGCTTTACGTTGATCGGCTATTCCATTTCTCCATCCTGGTGGCTGATGGTGATTCTGGGTCTGGGCGCCGGTCTGGGAGCCGGTGCCATTGATGCCGGACTCAATACCTATGTGGCCGCAAATTTCCACGAAGGGTTGATGCAATGGCTGCATGCCAGTTATGGCATCGGCGTTACGCTCAGCCCGCTTATTATGACCTTCGCCGTCAGTTCGCTGAATTCCTGGCGGTTGGGGTATGACATTGTTGGCGGTTTTCAGATAATCCTGGGTATCATTTTTCTCTTCAGCCTTCCGTTATGGAAAACCAATAAAAATGTAAAGGGAACCGTAGAAGACAGGAAGCTGACAGACTACAAGACTTCCTACAGTGAGACCTTCAAACAGCCACGGGTCTGGTTCAGTGTTCTCCTGTTCTTTATCTATACCGGGGCCGAGGTAGCACTGGGAGCCTGGGCATATTCATTGCTGACGGAAAGCCGTGGGATTGCACCTGCCGTAGCCGGATTGCTTACAGGCAGCTACTGGGCATTTTTTACCATCGGACGGTTCTCCGCCGGACTTTATACGCGGCGTATCAAACTCAATACGTTGATTTACTGCAGTATTCTGCTTGCCATGGTTGGTGTGACCATGCTCTGGCTGAATATATCTGACACCCTGAGCCTGGTCGGGATTGGGCTAACCGGCCTGGCCATTGCACCCATCTTCCCGGGGTTAATGTCGGGAACCGTGACCAGGGTCCAACCGCGCTTTGCAGCCAATACAATTGGCATGGAGATGAGCGCCGCAGGCATCGGTGCCGCCTCCGGTCCGGCTTTAATGGGTATTCTGGCCAAAAATATTTCCCTGGAGGTCGTCCCTCCGGGTCTGTTCGTTATGTTTGTCCTGTTGCTTTCGTTATATGCATATGTTGTGATCACCGGGCGTCAAGCGGATACCCAGGCGGTCATCAATCTTGAAAGCGCCAATCCGGAACCGTCTCCGGTTATTTCACAGGAAGGGTGACATCCGCCGGCATACCGGGTTTCAGGTCCATATTCGGATTCGGGATGGACAATTTCACTGCATAAACAGTATTTTTTCGATTCTGGATCGTTTGCGCATTGCGGGGTGTGAATTCAGCCTCGTCTGCAATGTGGGTCACGATACCCGGATAGATATTCCCCGGAAATGAATCCACGGTTACCGGCAGGTCCTGCCCCAGATAGATCTGTCCGTATTGTGATTCGGGAACATATACCGTCATGGTTACCGTGGAAAGATCGGCAACCACCAGCAGTGAACCCCCGGCAGTGGTGATCTCACCCGGATCAGCTGCCCGCATCAGGACAATACCATCCAGCGGCGAACGGATATTGCCGGAAGATGTTCCCGCGCCTTCCCTGATGACAGCCAGAAGCTGGTCCTTTTTTACCCTGTCGCCATCATTAACCAGCATCCGGTCAACAATTTCACCGGTCACAACCCCCAGGTGAACCTCGTTCGCTTCGATCGAACCGGAAGCCACAGTTCCGTTGTTGAAGACCGTGGTCTGGAAAAGATAATACACTCCATACGCCACCACGGCAAAAATGATCACGAAAACAGGGATGAATTTTTTTGTATTATTCGGCATGGTTCACCTTGGTTTAATAATAATGATTGTTGGGGTGTTTGTCATCCTGTCCAATCCTTCAACGTGAAACAAGTGACATGAATTTGTCTTCCATGGACGGGTCAGCCGGTTTGACGGCTGCCCGCCTGATCCCGCCGCGTTCCAGGCTGGATGCAATATCACGCTGTCTGACGGTTTCCGTTGCCAGAATGCGCAGATGGTCTCCCGCCAGACTGGTACGCAGTACACCACTGGTAGAACTTAGGACATCCAGTACCGGCAGCAGCAGGTCTGTCCGGTCAGATTCCTCTTCTCCGGGGAACACTTCCCACATTTTTCCGGGCAATGACGCCTTCAGGTTGGCTGGTGTATCCAACGCAAGAAGCCGCCCATTGTTCAATATACCCACACGGTTGCAATATTCAGATTCATCCATGTAATGGGTGGTCACCAGTATCGTGATCCCTTCCGCCACCAGGCCATATATCAATTCCCAGAAAGCCCGACGGGCTGTTGGATCCACCCCCGATGTCGGTTCATCCAAAAGCAACAGCCTGGGCCGGTGAACGATGGCAGCAGCCAGGGCTAGCCTCTGCCGCCATCCAGCTGATAGAGTTCGTACCAGTTGTCCACTGACCGGAGACAAATTCAATTGTTCCAACAATTCATCCACCCGATGCGTGTCCTGAACACCATATACGCCAGCGTAGAAAATCAGGTTCTCACGGGAAGTTAACTCATTGTACAGGGCAAATTTTTGTGACATGTATCCGGTACGGGCCCGCACCTCTTCTGATTGTGAAGCGGCATCAAACCCGATAACCCTTGCCGACCCTTCGCTCGGGCGGATCAATCCCAGCAACATGCGGATGGTGGTAGTCTTTCCCGAACCATTCGGCCCGAGATACCCAACGACCTGACCGGGTTCAATTTCGAATGAGATATGGTCAACCGCTGTGAAATCACCAAAGCGGCGGGTCAGGTCCTTAATGAGGATAATGGGGGGCATCAATCCCTCGCCCCGGGCGGCATACCCGCCAGTTCAATGAAAACATCCTCCAGCAACGGAGGGATCTCACGGAATGACCGGACCGATCCTCCCGCCGACCGGATCGAGTGTTCCAGCCGCCGTTTGACAGCCCTTGCCCTTCCATCCGCGATACGCAAGTGCAACCTTTCTCCAAACCGCTGTGCATCTTCCACGTCAGCATCATGGCGGGCTGCATCCAGCAGAATGGAAACAGGGTCGCCGCTTAATTCCAATATCCGTCCGGTCAAAATCCGGCGGAGCTGGCTCGGGGTTCCTTGCTGAATGATCTGCCCCCCGCGCATGAAGCCCACCTGCGAGCAGCGGGAAGCTTCATCCATATAAGGTGTGCAAACCAGCACGGCCATCCCCTGTTCACCGGCCAGCCGGATGACAAGCTGCCAGAAATCCTGGCGGGTGACAGGGTCAACTCCGGTGGTGGGTTCATCCAAAAGAAGAAGGCGCGGCCGGTTGACCAGCGCGCAGGCCAGTCCAAGTTTTTGTTTCATTCCACCGGACAACTGCCCGGCCAGTCGGTTCTCAAACGCGTCAAGACCAACAAAAGCCAGGTTTTCTCTGGAACGGGGAAGCCATTCATCCTGTGCCATACCCCGCACTTCGGCCAGGAAGCGGATATTCTCCAGTACCGTCAGGTCTTCATATAGAGAGAATTGTTGCGATAGATACCCCACCAGTTCACGCGCCTTTTCCGCTTTCACGTCCATGGAGAATCCGCCAATGGAAACAGATCCCTGCTCCGGTATGAACGCCCCGCAGATCAACCGCAGGGTGGTTGTTTTTCCCGCCCCATCCGGACCAACCAGGCCGTAGATCTGTCCCGGGCTGACTGACAGGCTTACATCATCCACCGCGTGGATTTCGCCAAAGAAACGGGAAAGATGATCAACAACCAGTACGGGATCAGGCATGGTCAATCCAGTTGTTTCCGGAAACGAACGGCTGTTGCCACCATAACCAGCAGGGCAAAGAAACAAAGTGCCAGTATCTCAGGCATCAATACCGCCGCGCCGGTTCCTTTGAGAACAATGCCCCGGGTAATGATCAGAAAATACCGCAATGGGATGGCATAACTGATCACCTGCAGAAAAGAGGGCATGGCAGCCAGCGGGAACATAAAACCAGAAAGAAAAATGGAAGGCAGCAGGGTGAACATGGTGGTCAACATGGCTTCCTGCTGGGTGTTGGCCACGGTGGAGATTAGCAATCCGATTCCCAGTGTGGTGACCAGGAACAGGCAGGAAAGGACCAGCAGCAGCATTAGACTGCCATTGATGGGAACATTGAAAAGCAGCACACCCACCACCAGTATCTCGACCATATCGAAAAAAGCAATCAACACATAGGGCAGCATCTTTACGGCCACCATTTCCCACGAGCGGATGGGGGTAACGATCAATTGCTCGATCGTACCGCGTTCCCGTTCACGAACTATGGATGTCGATGTGAGGAACGTGGTTAAAAATTGCAGGATCATTCCGATCAAAGCCGGGATCATGTAATAGGCTGTGATCATCCCCGGGTTGTACCAGACCTGGATGCGCACATCCACCGGAAGCTGGGATTGTGCCGGCCGCATGGTACGGGAAGCGACAATCTTCGTAGCCTGAGATTGCCCGACCATGATGGCTGCCGTCAATGCCGTACCGGCTACATTCGGGTCGGAACCATCGATGATGAAGGCTACGCTCCCGGTGCGGCCTGCCACGATCTCACGCCCGTAATCCGGTGGGATGATGATCGCCGCACGGGCCAGGTTGCTTTCGATGAGGTAGTTCATCTCATCTTCACCGGTTATGTAGTATTCCAATTTGAAATAATCCGAAGAGCGGTAGGCATCCAATAAAGCCCGGGATTGGCTGGTATGATCGCGGTCCAGAACAGCCAGGGGAATATTCCGCACATCGTTGGTGATGGCATATCCCAGCAGGAATAACATGGCTACCGGATAGATCAACGTCAACACCAGTGTACGTGGATCACGCACGATCTGGATGAATTCCTTACGGATCAGGGAGAGCAATCGTTGTTTCATAGCCGTTTTATGCGTGATGGGTCATCATCCGCCAGAACACCTTTCAAATACAACTCGATAATCTGATCCAGGGTTGTTTCATCGGTCGTGATTTCAGGAAGGGTTTTCAGCAATACGCCGGTAATGAAATACGAAAAGAACAAACCAACAAATGACCGTAATATGACAGGCAAGGGTATATCCCGCAGCTTTCCCTTTTTACCCTCGAATACCTTTTGCATCTGCAAGAGATGCGGAACAATACCAGTGTATAGATCAGGCACATGAACAGCCTGGAATTCAA
>CAYRHB010000150.1:0-7069 GCA_964424035.1 uncultured Leptolinea sp. | reverse complement strand
ACCCTCGATAGACTCCGGCAGCGATTGTGACAGTGGTTGAGGCCGTCGAAGCCCCGTTAATCATTCTCAACCAATCTTTATGAGGGGATGGATCCATAATTCGCAGTGTATGAATCCCCCCTGCCCCTTCCGGATGGAAAGCACGTCCATAAGGGGGAATTGTATTGTAATAATTTGAGCCTCATCTGGCTTTTGTCCCTCTTCAAGAAGAGGGATTAGGGGAGATTCTGTCCGGATTTTTGAATCCCCTCTACCCCCTTCCAGACGGAAAGCACTCAGAATAGACCTAAATTTATACTTTATCCACAGTAGCTTGCAGTTTTAATCCGAGAGCACGGATTACTTTCATAATCGTGGCAAATTCCGGATGTCCATCGGGTGAAAGGGCTTTATAAAGACTGGTGCGGCCCAGACCTGCCTGCTCGGCAATCTGAGCCATCCCCTTCGCCCGGGCTATATCCCCCAGGACTGCTGAAACCAGTTCCGGATCTTCTGTTTCAAAAGCCGCGTCAAGATAATTCACCATATCTTCCTCTGATTCAAAGTGTTCCACCGGATCCCAAAGACTGGTAGTGATCTTCTCTTTTTTCATTTAAACTCTTCCTTCACCTGCCGGGCAAGATCATGTGCCTTCTTTATATCGTTGGGTTGTGAGGATTTATCTCCACCGCATAGTAAGATTACAATCATCGTCCCATGCTTGTAAAAATATACTCGATACCCGGGACCATAATCAATTTTGAGTTCGGATACTCCCTGCCCCACCGGTTCAACATCACCAAAGGTCCCGAGTGAGACTCGTTTGATACTGACATCAATTCGAGCCCTGGCTTTCTTATCTTTCAAAGAATTGAACCATTTGAGGTACGTTGTCGTCTGTCGAATCTCAATCATTCATACGTATTGTATCCTATAGGATACATATTTTCAATATGGAGTATTTGATAATTTAGGATTCGCACATTTTCATTATTACTTTACTTCCTTCACTTGCCAGTCTGATTCGGAAAGTCCAGCTTTTATTATTAATTGACGGCAAAAAAGCTTTATCGCCGCAGAACTTAAATTGGTATTTAAATACCAGCCATTTGAAAGTTGCCTGTCGGCTATAGGAAACTTCTCTTGTGAAAGATATGACGGAAGAGAGACTGCCAAACTTTCAAAATTATCCGTGAGTTGAATAATGCCTTCTGTTGTCTGCTCTGCTACATCTCGCCAAGTAGTAACCGGAAGTGACTGTTTACAAAACAAAAGTGATATTGGTTTAGTACCTGGATTATAAGTGGGAGCTGGAGGTGTCCCTAGAGCGGGCCAAATTTCAAGGATGTTTTCTATCAGTTTTTCAGCCCTTGACTTGATGGCGAAATCATCCCATTTTAAAATATTTTGATTGAAATAATCGTGATTGATTAATAACGCGTGATTTTTGAGCTTTTCCTGCTTTTGGGAAAACGGTAAATTCGATAATTCTGAATTCCATTCAGATGTGACCAGTGTCAAATTCCCCAATGTATGCAGATACTGGTCATAAATTTGACTGAATGACTCCCCGAGATCAGATTGCCATATATCGTCCAGCGATTGAGGCATAATATGTTCTATGGTGGATGGGCCATCCAGAACAGTATATCCACCACGGGCATCACGCATTGAAAGGTGACGGTTTATTCTTTCTAAAATAAAGGTCGTTTTCGCTCTGGTTGATGCGCTATTGTCATATAACCTGCGTAGAATCGCCTTTTGTTTTACAGCATAATTTGCCGGGTAATTATGTTGAACCAGGACTAGTTTTAATGATGGGATAAAAATTTCCAGATTTATCTCATTCCACAATGTAGGGAATACTTTATTCAGGTAATTGGTAGGTTCATTTGTAAGGTAGCGCCGAATTATATAATTCTCCAACACCTGAAGTCCTTCGATGAGTTGATCTTTGGTGATTTTGTTAGAATCCTGTGCATCAAACAATGCTAATAAGAAAGGATACCCGGTGGAAAATTCCATGATATTTAGTTGAATCAGATACTCTCGCACAGCAGTGTCGCATTCTTGTTCCGGGCGTAAGAACCGGTTGTAATAACCGGCAAATCGTTGCATGCGGATGATCTCTTGTTCAAAATCACCCGGCATGTTGAAACCTTGTTCAATACGGTCGCGAAACCGGGCATATATATGCTCTTCGTTCCCTAAAACACCATTGCAAAAAGCCAAATAATGGCGGATAAAAGCCGTTAACTCTCCCAAACGAGATCGTCCCACCGTTCTTGCTTCTTGCAAAATCTCCTCAATTTTCAGCCAGTGGTTTTCAAACATCTCTTGCTGACGAGATTCCGGTAATTTCATAGCAATGTAATTACGCACTAAGTCAGCTTGGGTTAAAGACTTTCCTTTTGCATTTAGACTTTCAAAGATCTGATAAGGTTTTTCTTCAGTTGTCAGGTTAATGAATACTACCTGTAGACAATTTACAATTACTTTAAATAAGCGTTCAATATCAAATCCATCATACGTCAGTTTTTGACCGATTTCATTTTTATAATACAAGTATGCTGAGAGAATTCGACTACTATTTTGGGGATCGGATTCTGCATTTCCATTCATAATAGACTGGTAGATCTGACGATCGTTATATTTTGTGGTAGGAACCACTTTAAACAATAGGTCATTTGAACCCAGATGATTGGTAATATATCGACGAATCGTGTTGTATAGATTCGGGTTATTTACCTTTACGGCCTCAGCCAGAGCACACAACAGAAGGCTTACAGTAACAAGTCTTTGTTGTCCGTCGACCAATTTAAATACTGGCATTAATCCCTTTGCCATTCCTTCACTGACCACTACAAGTGAACCAAGGAAATGCTCTGGTGGTTTTTCATCAGTATATAGATCATACAAACTAAGAATATCATCCAGCAGGGTTTTCCAGTTTTCTTTTTCCCAAGCATATTCCCGCTGAAAATAGGGTAACCGGTAAGTAACATCTCCTCCCGTGGAAAACACGCTGGCAATTCGATGGCTATGAACATCCATATTACTCTTCCCTCTCCAATTCAGATATGCAGATGGATAACGGGCACAGAGTACGAGGGCCGTATTTGGTCTCGGACATGTGGTTTTCCTCCCTGGATTGTGTTTATAGCAATTTCTATTATGTTGTAATTATACGCCCGGTCATATTCTTAAAACATTTTCGGTAACCCCCATCGAAGCCCCCATCAGCTATGTTTGTCGTATCCATGGCAATTTCTGTCATCAATACCCTTTAATCCTCCTCCGAGGGGAGGTCGTTTTTAAATAAAGCTCAAAGCAAAACGACTCTTGTGCCTTGCAGATATCCTCCCCTTTGGGGGGAGGTTTTGAGGGGATTGGGGAGATTCCCGGAATTAAAAAATCCAAAATGAGGGGGGATATCTACACCGGCATCAACCAGTAGGTGAGAAAAAAGATCACCAGTCCGCCGGCCAGGCCGGTCAAAACATCGATGATATAGTGCTGCTTGGTGAACAACGTCGATAACGCGATCAACAAACCCCAGATGAGCGTGGCGATCCCAGCCCTCGGACCTCCAGCCATGAACCCCGAAGCCACCACCGGGATTGACAATCCCACATGCATTGACGGGAAGTTGCCGTGCGGTTTGCAGGTTTTCTGGAAAGTGGAAAGCATCCACCCGGATACGCCGCCAATCGGTACGTCTTCCACCCGTTCCACCCGGCTTGGCACAACAGCGTGCATCACACAGGAGAACAGACTGATGGCCACAAAACTAATCAGCATTAAAAAGAATTGCCGCGAATCGCTCAAAATAAAGAATGGTTGAATAACAAAAACATACGTAGAGAAATACACCAGCGAGAAGAACGGCAGATAGGGCGTCCGGCGGTCGAGGTCAATGCTGAAATTGCGGCGCCGGCCGGGGTCAACCGGAAGGCGATTAATCAGGAAATAGATCAGCAGCCAACCGGCCAGGGTAAAGGCCAGAATAACCATGCGATATGAAAGGGGCAGCGATGTTTCCATTTTGTTTTCCAATCAATACTAAAATTTCTGGTATCGTCAGACCGTCGTCGTGTCCACGGTCATGGCATTACGCGCATGGTTCACGAAGAAGTGCATACGGTTGAAGAAATTCACCTCACTCACACCCGCGTCGGCATCCAGGAACAACAGGTTGACCTGCGGAAGCGCTTCCTGCAGACGCTTCTGGATGCCCTTGGCAATCACATGGTTGGCAATGCAGCCGAACGGTTGCAGACATAATACATTATTCACACCACGGCGGGCGTAATCCGCAATCTCACCGGCGATCAGCCATCCCTCACCATACTGGTGATTCAAGCTGAGGATCTCCCGTGCCATTCCAGCCACTTCCTGAATGGACGTGTGTCGGGTGTACCGTGTATAACTTTGCATCACATCGTCAAAGCGGTGCAACAGGAAACCTGTCAGCTTTTGACCCAGTCCATATACCAGCCAGGTCAGATCGCGGTTTCGTACATGTGTCCTGACAGCGTTACCATTGCTCACCATGCCGCCCTCGAAGAATTCAAAGAAGCTGGGCATTACCACTTCAAGCCCCTGCTCCATCAGCCAGTCTGCCACATGGTTGTTCGAGAACGCATTGTACTTCACATAGATCTCACCTACGATTCCCACCCGGGGATGGTCTCCCGGCACAGTCTCAATGGCATTGAAATCCCGGACAGCCCGTTTCAACCAACCGAGCAGGGATTTGATCGTCACTTCGATATTGCCGTCCATATACGCCCGCAGATATTTATCAGCTACTGCCTGTGTCTCGCCTTTATTCTTTTCCCGGATGATGGTTGAATGATACATTTCAGACAGCGCGTCATTAAACATCATCCCGACGGCTGCCTTGAACATATAAGCTTTGGTATCGAATTTGAACCCGGGCTGATCGTTCAGCACACTCAGGCTGGTGGACAGGGTCACCACCGGAACCTGTTCAAACCCGGCAGCCACCAGGGCTTTCTTGATCATCGATGGGTAACTGGTGGCACGGCATTGCCCGCCGGTTTGTGAAAATCCAATGGCAGTTTTGGTCAGATCATGCATGCCGGATTGTAACGCATTAACCAGGCTGCCCAGCGTGATAATGGCAGGGTAACAAAGCTCGTTGTTGGTGTATTTCAATCCCACATCCACATCGGCATGGTCGGGTTCAGGCAATTGCACCACCTGATAACCGAGATCCATAAACGGACGCACGATTGAAGGGGATGTGAACGGGGAAAAATCCGGAACGATCAATGTACGCTGCCGGTCTTCGACCTTATAGGTTTTTGTCACCCGCCGTGGCACGCGAATCCGCCCGGCACTGCCATCAGCCAGTCGCAGGGCTTCCATCATGGATCGCAGGCGCAATTTTGTCGATCCAACACTTTCGATTTCATCTATGCGCAATATAGTGGGGCGCTTGCCATATTCCGCCAGAATCGACCGAATCTCATCCAGAAGGAACGGGTCCGGTCCACAGCCAAAAGAATTCAATTGCACCAGTTCAACATTTTCGTGCTCACCCACCCAGCGCGCAGCCTGGAAGTAACGGTTCATGTATTCCCACTGGGTCATCACATGCCGGTTGTCAAGCGTTTCGCCATCCATGGGGATGCAATCTTCCGTGATAACGTCAACCCCGAAATCAGTGATCAGGTCGGGAATGTTATGGTTGATCAATGGATCAATATGATACGGCCGGCCCATCAACAGGATCAGCGGCCGCCCGTTTTCATCAGAATCCCGGATGATCTTTGCCCCGTCCCGGAGGATACGCTGCTTGAATTCATCCTGAACCTGCCGGGCTTGTTTTATAGCCCTGTTGACCTCCCCCACCGGTACGCCCAGATTGGAGAGATACTCCCTGCAGGCATCTGCCAGCAATTTTTTATCGCGGAACGATATGGCCGGCATATCCAGGGGAATATTGAACTTTTTCTGCGGGTTGATGGCCGAGCGGATCACATCCGGGTAACCCGCCACAACCGGACAGTTGTACGTGTTATTGGCGTCGGTAAATTCCTGCTTTTCATAGAAGACCATGGGGTAGAAAATACGGTCCACTCCGGCTTTCACCAGGTCCATGATATGCCCAGTGACCAGTTTGCCGGGGAAACACAGATTGTCTGACATGATATACCCCGCACCATCCTGGTACACGTCATTGCTCGATGGCGCGGATAATCTGACCTTAAAACCGCATTCCGTGAACAGGGTATGCCAGAACGGAAAGTTCTCATACATATTCAATACGCGGGGAATCCCGATCGTCAACCGGGATTCGGGAGCCGGTCTGGATTCTTCAGGCCGGTCAACGCGGTCAAACAACAGCGCGTATTTCATCGCCGGGAAGCTGACACCCTTGCGTTCAGCCTTTCCGCCGTTCGTATAGATCTTTTCACACCGGTTACCCGAGAAGAAGCTGTTTCCATTGGGAAAGGTCAACCGGGTGACGGCACAGCGATTCTCGCAACCCCGGCAGCGGATCTCCTTGCGTTGGTATTCACCCAATCCGTCGACTTTTTCCAATCCAATAAAGGTGCTGGTTGCGTCACCATCCGTCAGCCAGGCATCGCGTGCGGTAAGGGCTGCTCCGTACGCGCCCATCAATTCCGCCAGATCCGGGCAAACCACCGGCCGCCCGATCAATTCCTCCAAGGCCTTTTGCACAGCCGGATTGCGGAATGTGCCGCCCTGTACCACGATGTGCTCTCCCAGTACACCGGTGTCGGTGATCTTCAACACCTTGTGCAGTGCGTTCTTGATGACCGAGTAAGCCAGTCCCGCGGAAATGTCGTTGATCTTCGCACCTTCGCGCAGCGCCTGCTTGACCCGTGAATTCATGAAGACCGTGCAACGCGTCCCCAGGTTATAAGGGGATTGAGACGTGCAGGCTAATTTTGCAAAATCCGCCACGTCGTAACCCATGTTGCGGGCAAAAGATTGGATGAACGAACCGCATCCTGAAGAACACGCTTCGTTGATTTCAATATTCTGTATCTGCCCTTCCCGGATGAAAATCGCTTTCATGTCCTGCCCACCAATA
>CAYRHB010000149.1:0-7159 GCA_964424035.1 uncultured Leptolinea sp. | reverse complement strand
CGATCAAGCCTTTGATGCCCTGGGAGACCATGTTATCGATCTGGTCGTTCTGCAGCTTGACATCGTGATTGGCTTCAGAGGAAAGAACTTCGTATCCTTTGTCTTCCAGCAGCTTGCGCATCAGGATCTCTTCGTTCTTCCAGCGCTCGGTGGCGAAGTCAGAGAATGACAGACCAACTTTGATCTTTTCGCCGGAAGCGGCGGCGGGTGCAGCAGCAGCAGCTTCACCGGGTTTGGCGGGGCGATCAGCTTCGGGGATGTCACGGTAGACATCATCATAGGACTGGAATTCGCTCACAACGATCTCATCATAGACATTGTCTTTGGTGACCTGGACAACGGGCAGGAACACGCAGGGGACTTCGCCCTTGGCGTCGGCAACGTTGGTCAGTTCGGCCATGCTGTAGTTCTTCAGGCCTTCGATATCTTTGCCCTGCAGCAGGGCATCGATGGCATCAACAGCCATAGGAGACAGTTTGCGGATGTCTTTGTAGATGGTAACCGTGAGTTCGCCTTTGACGATGGAGTTGCAGCCATCAGCGGTGGCGTCCTGTCCGGAGATGGGAACGATCAGGTTCTGGGCTTTCAGGGACTGCAGAGCGCCAAGGGCGGTGCCGTCATTGGAAGCTACAACCGCGTCGATCGCATTGCCCTGGGCAGTGATGATGTTTTCCATCAGTTTCTGGGCGTTCGCAGGATCCCAGTTGTCAACCCACTGGTCGGCAACGACAGTGATCACACCGGAGTCAACATAAGGCTGGAGAACATCGTCCTGACCTTTGCGGAACAGGATGGCGTTGTTATCGGTGGGGGAACCACCAAGTTTAACCAACTTGACCGGGTTTTCTTTGGTCCATTTGCCGCCTTCGATATCGAGGGCTTTCAAGACACCATCAGCCTGGCCATTACCCACGGCAACGTTGTTGAAGGAGAGGTAGGCAGCAATCTTGGGGGTCTTGATCAGGCGGTCGTATGCCAGAACTTTAACGCCAGCATCGGCAGCTTTGTCAACAGCGGTGACAGCGGCGTCGCCGTCTTCAGCGATGACGATCAGGCCTTTGATACCCTGGGAGACCATGTTATCGATCTGGTCATTCTGCAGTTTGACATCGTGGTTGGCTTCAGAGGAAAGAACTTCGTATCCTTTGTCTTCCAACAACTTGCGCATCAGGATCTCTTCGTTCTTCCAGCGTTCGGTGGCGAAGTCAGAGAATGACAGACCAACTTTGATCTTTTCGCCGGAAGCAGCGGGCGCAGCCGGTTCAGCGGCAGCGGGTTCAGCAGCAGCCGGTTCAGCGGCAGCCGGTTCAGCAGGAGCAGCCGGGGCCGCAGTGGGGGTGGCGCAGGCAACCAGCATGCTGGCCATGACAAGGAATGACAAAATGGTCAAAATGGAACGGTATGACTTGGACATATCCTTAAACCCTTTCAAAAGTTTTGAACTGCAAATTAGAATTGGGGGTACTGCTTGACTTCAAATTACCTTCCTTATTCTCCTTTCCTCCTCCTTTCTCATTTTGTACGGCAATACATATCGACCTGTCCAGAGGAGGCGGTTGACCTGTAACTCTCCGGTCACCCCAGACTCTCGAGTGACTGGAGTTCAGACGTGTGCTCTTCCGATCTCTGTGGTTCAGCGTAGCGTCCACCGGGACCGGAGTTCTAACAATGTGAAAAAAAACTCAGAAGGGATTAACAGTAAATCAGGGCATTAATTAGTTTGTTTATCAACCAAACTAATTAACAAATATAATAGCCGTTTTTCCGGGATTGTCAATAGGAAGTTAATCAGTGATTAAAGGTACTATTTTTACTATATTGCCGGTTGTAACTCTTTGGAAAATGCTCTATTCTCCCGGGCAACTGGCCGGAATGATCCTGGTATACCCGTCATATTTCTTATCGACCTGGTAGGAAACATCGGGCAGCAGAGGTAAATCTTCACCGAAATACTCTGTAAGAACAAGCCGGAAGGTATTCACATTGGTAAACGTTTCGGGTATCTCAACATTTCCAATGTCAGGAAGATAATATGCCTGGAAATTCTTTGCCCGTTTTCCGCCATCAGAAAAAGAATGGTCGCTTTGCAGAATGATGATCGGTGGAACATCAGATTTTTCCAGAATGGTTTGAATGATCCCGACCAGCCGGGTATTGATATAGCGAATCTGATCCAGATAACTATTGTAGCTGTCTTTTCCCTCTATACGGAATTCACCGGTAGGGGTGAAGGTGAACGGCTGGTGGGTAACCAGCAGATGGTTGTAAACAAATTTCCTACCGGGAGTATCCGGGAGGGTTTCCATGGTTTCCAGCTGGAACAAGTTCAGGCGGTATTGCTTGTAATTACGTCCCGCGAAACTGCTGCTTTCTGGATTCAGGCTACCGGGGCTGATCAGCCAAACCAGAAAAGTTGGGACTCGGGTCGAATCTTCCGGGTTTTCTTCCAACCATTCAGCTGCTGTTCGGGCAAAGGTTGTGTTGATGAAGAGGCGCTGGAAGTTCAAGGTTTCCAGTTTTTCCCCGGGGCTGGTGGCAGTCTCAGGATCCAGGTAGGTATCCGAGTCGGGCATATCCAGAAACAGATAGGGCGATTTGTACGAGATCCATTGATAATCCATGGATTCAAACTTCTCACGGACGAGGCTGTGGATGATATACGGTGTCAGCAGTTTTTCGTGGTCCTGAGTAACAATCTCTTCATAAGAGGGTCCGAATTGATCAACATAGTCCAGGTTAAAGATGGATGACATGGAGAGTGCTGTATCCGTGTAATTGCTCATCCCACAGCGCGGGACAATGAATCCCATCCCTTCCAATTGGTCAAGGAATGGTTGATTATCCAGATTCAGATCTTCGGACAGCAGGTCGGAACGGCCATATCCATCGATCAGAATGTAGTAGATATCCCTGTCGATATTTGAAGCGGCAATATGTCCTTCTGTGGATGCCTGAAGGGTGCCATTCTTTTTCGTTGGGGCGGATCCTCCGGCTGATAAACCGATTTGAATCAACACAAAAGCCGTGAGAATGGCAAAGACCAGATTGGCTGCCCGGGTCAATTCACGAAAATTGGACCGGGAGCGCAAAACAGCCACAGTACCGGCGATACCCAGAAGTCCCCAAACCAGGATCATAAACCGGTGACGTCCATAGACAAATCCAAAAAGGCTGGCGTTATCCACCAGGGAAAACACATGCCCGTAGGAGAAGAACAACAACAACCACACTCCGGCAACCAGTCCGGCACGTGGAAGCGGATGTATGATCAGCCATGTCAATATAAAGACGGCCAGGGCAAAGCCTGTGGAAATCAGAAGAGAGCGCGGAACAACATAATTATGGATTTTATTAAAGTTGGCCATCCAGAGAAACAGAACCGGGTATAAACCGATAAAGAAGACATAGAAAGGTATGCGGACTAATCCGCGGGCGAATTTGTTCATGAAATCTCGCTTTCAGGTTTGTATTATACGACCTGAAATAATATAAGCTCGAGACGAAGATATTCCAGCAGAAGTAATAATTTGCCCGCGATCCTTCAATCCTGAAACAGCGGTTGAAGGGTTGAAGGATCGTGGCTTCTATTCGATTGTTTTCACCGGAACCATATGAATTTCCCCCGGAAGATGTTTCACGGTGTTCTAAACAAGATTATGCCTGGCGGAAATAATGCCCGGCCAACCCGATAAGGGTTCCCAGTACAACAGACATCCCGCTGATGACGGGAACCGCTTTCTTATCCTTTTCCGCCACAATGATTACAATCGGCAGTGCCATTGCCAGAGCAATCAATCCCCCCTGCAGCCACCAGGCAATACCGGGCAAAGTTACATGCAGGATTATGATGGAAACAAAGAAATACTGCAGAAAAGCAGAAATGATGGCGCTTTTCTCCTGCTTCTGGAGGATCATGGGCAGGATGTCGATAAGCCCTGCTGCAATGCCAATGATCATGGATATCAAGATGCTGTTCACGTTTTGTTCTCCTTCTTATAAAATAGTTTTTAGTGTCCGGACGTGTCCGTTTACTGTCAGTGTCCGGCTGAATGACCCGCGTATGTCCCCGTGCGGTTGGACGCCATGCCATCTGCCGCCCGCAGCGTAGAGAATATTTCCGTTGCCGTTGTTTTCCCGAAGAGAGGCACCGTATCGACACGCACCTTCAGGTCAAGCTCAGGCTGGGTGGCAGCCCGGTCCAGAATATCAGCCACTTCTTCCGGTTGGAAACCGAAAGGCTGCAAAATAGTACGGGCCGCCCGCAGGAACAACACCCGGTACGCAGCCCGGTCAATCAGGCGGGGATCAGGACGGCAGGGCAGGTCCCAGGCATGAACCCCGGCCTCGCTGCGCACCAGCAGATAACGTACTTTTTGCCCCGGGCCGAGGAGCTTGCCGGTCTCGCGCAATTGCATGGCAGCCCGTGCGGCCGGTGAAGGCGTGACATACAGGTCAAGCTCGCGGCTTAGGCGCTGGCCCAGAACCAGTTGGTCCAGGGGGGCACACCCGTCACGCAGCATATGCAACCGGCGGCGCAACAGTTCCAGCGCGCCAGGCATATACTGCGGAAGCTCGTCCACGCTGGGGGCCTGCGACAACCAGCGCAGGGCCTCCAGTTGCGATTCAGATATGAAGCGCGGTGTGTCATGCCGGCGGGCTTCGATACCGCGGATCTTGATGCTGCCGTCCTGGAATACGCCGAAGTATCGGTTCGGTACCGGCATACGCTTATCACGCCGAGCCGGCAGGAACGCCACCCAGCGGTAAATACCATCAAGCGCGATGGACAGGCCGGTACGTTGGGCGATCTCATCCAGCAGTTCGTCATAGTCGCGCGGGCCGGTGGCGCCGGATTTTTGCACCCATAGACCATCCACGTACATCTGCAGGATGTTAAATCCACAATCTTCGGCCGCTTCCTTGCCACGCAGCAGGGCTTCGCGCCCGTTGGAGGTAACTGCCTCATGCGACTCGATTCGGCCAAAGCGCGCGTTCTTGTACCCCAGGTAGCCAAAGCAGGTGACCAGCAGCCACTTGTGCGCCAGCGAGCGGGCTTTATCCAGTTTCAAATTCGGATCCCAGGGAGGTGTTTCAACCAGGCGGTGCTTGATGGCGATACGCTTCTTTAGCAACGGCTCCAGCGTTTGCGGGATGAGCCCCGGCTCGTTGATGGGGGGATCATTCAGCCCGTTGGGGGTACATTCGGGTGAGATATTGCAGCGTACCATGATGCTGGGGTACATGGACACAAAGTCGATCTCACCCACATCGCGGTGCAAACCGATGAGCGGCTGGTAGACCAATCCGCCCTGATCGAAATTCAGCAGGTCCAACGCGGTCTTCTCACGTTCCGCCTGCTGTTTATGCCAGGGGACAAGTATATCGGTGCGCAGGGCGGTGAGGATCTGCATGGATGAGATTCCCGTACCGGGTGAAACACGGGCGGCAATTTGTAAAGGCAGTCCGGTGACCCGCCCGACTTCAAGCACTCCCTCCAGCCCGTAATCGCTGTAGAGCATGGCGTTTGAACGGTCAATGTGAAGCCGGCCAAACAGGTGCACCTGTTCGCCGCGGTAGATGATCTGCCCGTAGGAGAAATAGGTGCGCGAAGCCTTGTGCAGCACGTCCGGTTCGGGTTCGCGGTTCAACGGCAGCGGCATACCGTGTTTCTCTGAAAGTTCCAGCAGACGTGGCAACAGCCAGGTGTCACCCCACGCGGTAAGCAGCAAGTCAGGGTTAAATTTTTGCAGCAGGGCGGCAAGGTTGATGAGCAGGGGGCGCGCCGGTTCCAGCGGGATATGGTAGACGTGCCGGTCGAACATAACGTTGATCCCGGCAGGCGCGGAGTGGTTGGGGTCGCCATCGGGTTCCAGTTCCATCACCCGCAGCGGGCAGGTCTGGGGATCCAGGTCCCAGGGACTGTCGAGCGCGCGCAGCTCAAGCAGCCGGTCTTCTTCATATATTAAGCGGCAGTACGCGGTAGGAAAGGCGCCGGTCCGGGCGGCAAAGCGCAGGCCGATCTCCACATCGGCATCGTAATACGTCAGATCCGGAAAAGCCTGGGCGGCGTCGTGGAAGAGACGCGGTTGATCAGCGGGGTTTTCCACTTCGATGGCCAACAGGTTGAGCGGCTCCGGTACAAACAGGTCACGCCGCCGGGCGCGTGACAGGCGTGGAGAAGGAGACCGGGTTTTGAGCCATACGCCCAGTTCGTGCAACTGGCTATTGGTCCCGGCCGCGTAGAATGTCAACGGGAAGGGATAGCGTAAACGCAGGCGTTGACCGTCATCCAGCATCACCCAGACAATGAGGCCGTCGTCTTCATGCACGTAAAGATCAAGGAACCAGCCGTGCATGGCTTTAATCACCCTTCCTGTGAAAGAGGTATCGGGGTCGCCGCATTTTTGCCCTCCCTGAGCGGGAGAGGTGATGGCACAGGCTTTTCGCCCTCCCTATGAGGGAGGAGTAGGGACACCAAACCTTTTCCCACCCTATCAAAGAGGGGTGGGGATACCTTGTTTTTGCCCTCCCTTATAGGGAGGGGTAGGGGAGGGTTAATCCAGCCGGACTCAAATACCTGCACTGCATGCCAACTACACATACAAAACAACCGTGTGGCAACAACCGGTCGCGTATGAACAAGGCTTCCGCCTGCTTCGCCCCTACGGGATATGTACATGCGGCACATGTGTCCGGGGGACAAAATCCCCTCCCGGACCGGGAGGGGATTGAAATGCGCGAAAGCCTTCCATTCCATGTCAGGATGTTCCTGGGTCAACATCAATGATCTCCGGGGTTTCAGCGGATGCATTGGCCCGCTGCCCGAGCCTGTCGAGGGCCGGATCAGTTTCTACAAATTCAGCCTCCGGTGTTTCTTCATCCAGCAGCATCCGCTCTTCTCCGGCCGGTAGCTGCGTGATCTCGTCCATCTGCCGGCGCAGGCGCTGCACCTCTTTGTGTTCTTCCAGCAGCATGGACAGCATAAAGGTCTCCAGCGGCAGGGCATGCGCGGCATAGGCCGCGGCGGCCAGGTGCTTCTGGGCAGAGACGAACAGGTCATCCAGCGCGATCTGGTCGGAACGGCGCAAAGCGCGGCGGAAGCGCGTGAAGGCTTCCTGCTCCATCAGGAATGTCTGGGTGATCGAGGGGAGGGTGCGTC
>CAYRHB010000148.1:0-7285 GCA_964424035.1 uncultured Leptolinea sp. | reverse complement strand
GACCTCCGGGTTATGAGCCCGACGAGCTGCCTCTGCTCTACCCCGCATCGCGTCGGTTAATATACCACGCATGAGAAGGTGAGTCAAGTAAAAAAAAAGCGCCGGTTTTTACCGGCGCCCTGAACATGCAAATTGTGGAAAATCACTCTTTCTTAACAAAAATCTTGAAGTACATATCCCCATTGATGACTGGAGCTCCTGACTGGTTCACCAGACGCCAGTAGGAAAGGTACCCGTCTTTGCTGTTTTGTTCATCATTGGGGGTGCTGGGAGATTTAAACGCAATGTTGAAAATGGCTTTTTCTCCGGGGCTGACCGCTTTTTCCAATGGAACCACTGTAATTCCGGAGAATTGCGCTCCACCAACAAAAACCAGTTCATATTCCGTTGTCCAGGTGACAGATCCGACATTCTTGAAACCAACTTCGCCCATAAAGGGGATGCCAGGTGCGTAAACTGTGTTATCACCCGGCAGGTTGTACTGGAACTCGGCATAATCGCCGACTTTAAACCCGGCAGAGGATGCCTGTGATTGGGTTGGCGCCAGATTGGGATTCAATCCACTGGCCGGGACGGTGGGTTCCACTGCAGCGAAAGGCAGGGTTGGCTGCAACGCCATTTCCTGTGTGGGTTCAACGGTTGGCTGTGGCGTGGGTGATGGTTCGGGAGTGGCGGTCGGTTCCGCGGTTGGGTTTGCCAGAGCTGCCTGTGTTAATTGCGCCTGGACTGTGGCAGCTGCCATGGTATAAACGGCACCCGGGTCGGTCGTCGGGGTGGCTGGAGCGGCGGCACCGCATGCACCCAGCAACATACCGAGAATGATGCTTAATACGGCAATCATGCCAGTGATTTTTAACGTTTTCATTATCTTCTGACCTTTTCTGATTGGGTTCTCTTCACGATTATATCAGGATTTATCCTTCCTTTTCTTCTTCCATGATGTAAATCCAAACAAGATTTAATACGAACGATATTCACAAATGTCAGGTCTAAATTGTTGGACCTCAGACAATTAGTAGCAAATCAGATCAATTTCTTATAAACTGATTGTAGTATTGTAAGAAACACATCATTAATCATCTGTAAAAGGAGACTGCCATGTTCGTAGGTTCCCGCATGAAACACCCTGTGATCACAATTGGTCCAAAAACGTCTCTCGAGGAAGCCCTCAACTTAATGTCCAAGGAACACATCCGCCGGCTGCCGGTGGTGGATCAATCTGGCAGTCTGATTGGTATTGTTACTGAATTGGATCTTCTAAAAGCATCCCCTTCCGCGGCGACTTCTCTCAGTGTCTGGGAGATCAAGTCACTTCTCAGCACATACCCGGTGGAGAAGATCATGACCCGCGAGGTCTTCACAGTTACTGAAGATATGCCGCTTGAAGACGCAGCCCGGATCATGTCCGACAATAAAATTGGCGGTATGCCAGTCGTGAGAGGTGAACGGGTGGTGGGTATCATTACCGAAACAGACATTTTCAAGGTATTCCTGGAAGTCTTTGGGGCCAGAGAAGCCGGTTTACGTTTAACGGTTGAATTGGAAAAAGTCCCGGGTATACTGGCAAGGCTTTCACAGGCTATGTTTGAAACCGGTGGGAATATCCTTTCACTTGGATCATTTTTGGGTGAAGACAGCAAGACCTCGACCCTAGTATTCCGGGTTGAAGGAGTGGAAGAAAAGGAACTGCTAAAAGCCATCAAGCCGTACGTCAGCCGGGTGGTTGATATTCGCAAATGCGCTGGATGTTGATATAGAACAGCCGGGAAACCGGCTGTTGTTTTACCTGTCTTCAGCCAGTTTAATCACTTTCCGTACTCGTGAAAGTCCGGAAGGTGATAAGTCATCCAATCGATCTTGAAGGATCCGAATGAATTGTGCACTGTTGGAGCTGGATACAGCCGGTAAAGAACTTTCAGAGTGCTGAGGAACCTCTTTAGGACGGCATGTTTTCAGGTGTTCCAACAGGAACGGGAATATTTTCTGCCGGTTTTCTTCGCATGCAGCACCAATAAGGGCCAGGGTTTTTACCCCGCTATCCACGGTGATCACCGAACCGGATCGGGTGGCTTTTATGATTTCCTGGATGTGTGGTGACAACCGAATGGCATCAGCTCTGGCAACAGCTGCAAGGGCAGTCATGGCACCCCAAATTAAACGGTTGTTTTTGGATTTCAGTAGTTTCATAAAATCGTCGGCAAATTCCACAATCAGGTCGGGTTTGATTTCTCCTACCTCATAGAGCACTTTTATGCAGTCATTCTGAATATCTTTGTTCTTATCCCAGAGATGTTCAGCTATTTCCCTGATCCCTTCAGAATCTGATGTGGCTGCCAGTTTTTTGGCCAGCGTTTGATTGGGAATTTCATCCCGAATTCCCAGAGAATAGGCGATTTCATCCAATGCGGTCATCATGTTCCCTTCATTCTACGGTTGTCATCTGTCAGAACGTGACATAATTCGACAAACAAGCAGTGTTATCCAACGGGATGGCTGTTTTTTCTGACCGAAATCCCAATCTTTATATGGCAGATAAATAGATTCTGGAATATAGCGATCGTCAGGTCCGGCCTTGGAACGTATGATGGATAGCATCTCCCGAAAGGCTGGTTCCTGTATAGCCTGATCAAATATGGATAGCACATCCATTACGTGGAGAATGTCATACCAGATCAGCGGAGCTTTCAATTTACAGAAGTCTGTTCCCATATAAAAGATATACGGATGTTGCTGCCGGCGATTTTGCCAGAGTTTGAAAAGAGTCTGTATTCCGATATTTGCAACCGTATGGTTATGCAAATGTGGGAATTGTCCGATGACTTTCAACATCACCAGGTTGGCATACGGGCAGGGGTCGTCTTTACGGCCGGGACCACGGAACGCCCCAAGCTCCTTTGATACAGCGCACGGCCATCCAAAATCACGAACAAGATCCAGCAAGTAAGAAACAGCCTGTATTACTGCCGGGTGATCTGCGTATCCCAATTTGGCCAGGGCATAAACAAGATTGGGTGCGTCACACAATGCCCAACCGCTCGTATCAACACCGGTTCCACCATGAGCCGGACCAATATTCATTGATAATCGAAATGGACCTTCGGGAGAGGCTGAATCCAAGATTTTTTCACAAACAGCCTGCAAGCTTTCGTCTGTATTCTTGAATCCCAGGTCGGCCAGAAAGTTCAACGTATGAAAAAGCTGGTTGGCTGATTTATGGCTGGCAAGTGGTTTGCCGGGCCAATTTTGAATCGATTCAATCAGTCTTCTGATTGTCGGATCCCTGGTCATGGCAATCCGGGCGGTCCGGACATCCGGGGCATCTTCGGGTTGTTTCATTAAATCAACCCGGGTTCTATATTGAATATAAGACGGACCTTCCAGTAACCATTGAATTGGCAAATTCACCAACTTCCTCTTTCACAACTCATCTAATGATTAATTATTTTACCCATTTCCCCTGCTTCTGTTACTTAAAGAAAAAAGCATGGAATTATTACTTCCATGCTTTTAAGTTTTTTTATAAACAAAACTAGACAGGTTCGAAGGGTATAACAAATTCGCATACTTCGTCACCACAGGAATGGGCTTTTACCTGAGTGACGTTGAAATTAAGCCCGCGGGTTACCCATTTCAATCCACCCCGAAGGGTTCCTGCCAGCAAATGGCAGGAAGGTTCTTCTGTTTTGCGCCCCCAGCAAATTGGGCATAACTGGAAGGAGTACGTAAAATGGTCACTCTCTTCTTTCATTACCGGGACATTTTTTGTGGATTGGGTTAACGAAATTCCCACGAACGACAGCCCGACACGCATCTTTTCAATCAGCGGTAAGGCAATGAAACCTTCATCATTGACATCAACCGCTTCGCCGATATTTTTTAGCGTTTCATCAAAAACGGCCATACCGGTCCTCATGGCAAGAACGCGACTTCCCCGTACTCCATACATTTCATCCAGTGTGCCAATAACAGTCGACATGTCCGCGAAATCTATCTGGTTTTCCATATTATCTGGCGGATAATTGCCAATATAATCACGTTTATTGGCCAAACTGAGAAGCGCATTTACACCGTTTGAGCCCATGACATCTTCAAGGGCAAGGAAAGCAATGCGGGCTAAATTATTTGGGTAATATAGACCACTTTTAGGTAGAGGTTCCATGATGAGCTTCGGCTTAAATTAGTTTTGAAAGATCTTCAGCAGCACGGCGGATATCAAGGAGGATCAATCCCAATTTCGCCTGTTCCCGAGCCATCACGGTCAAAACAGCATCGTTTCCGACAGCCATGAGCATGACACTACCCTGGTCACCCTTGATGTAAATTTGTTCCAGGGTACCTCGTCCTAATTCTCCGGCGATACGTTCACCGAGAGAAAGCATGGCGGCGGACATAGCAGAGACACGGTCCTCTTCCACCCCATGTGGCAGCGCGGATGCGATAGTCAAGCCATCAACGCTAACAACGGCAGATGCTTCAATATCCGGTGAGGATGACTGCATCTGGTTTAGACGGTCTACCATAAGTTGAGTTCGAGAAGTAGCCAATTTCAACCCCTTCTTCCTAGAATAGAGTACGGACGGACTATTTTACTTTGTTTATTTTACAATGGAATAAACGGTATGCCCTTACAGATTTGTAAAGCATTTTGAGGTAGCGTAGGACATTTTCTTGCAATTATTCCACCTTCGCCAGGTACAGATTGACAGGTATACCGCCATTTATCAACCGTATCTTTTCATTTACCGGCAGATGTAATTGCCCATTCAGTATATCACTGGATGATAGGACTGCTGTATGCCAACCGGGACATTGTTCGCGAAGTACTGTTCCAAAACGGGCATATAGATCACGCAAATCGCGGGTTGGGCTGACCCGGACTCCGTATGGGGGGTTGGTAACAACCCACCCGGTCTGCTTCGCAGGTTGGATGGCTGATACTGCCCGACATTCAAATTGGATCGTATCCATAACTCCGGCACGGTTGGCGTTCTCACTGGCAATCCGGATGGCACCGGCATCCCGATCGGATGCTTGAATATCAATGGCAACGTTTTGTTCATTGGAAATTGCCTGATCCAGGATCAATTCCCAAGATTTCCTGTTGAATCCCGGCCATTCCATAAAGGCAAAGCGCCGGTTTTTACCGGGGGCTATTCTTCTCGCCATTAGTGCGGCTTCGATCGGGATCGTGCCTGACCCGCAAAAAGGATCCAAAAGAGGAGATTGACGATTCCAACCAGACAGTGCCAGCAAACCGGCTGCCAGAGTTTCTCTTAACGGCGCTTTGGCAGTCTCCAACCGATAACCACGGCGGTGTAACAGGGCGCCGGATGTATCGATGCTGATCATGCAATTATCATGGACAATGCGTACGATGATCAATTGGGGCAGCGGAACAGAACTTTCATCATATTTTTGCACAGGGGCAGTCTTCTGCAGCGAATCGCCAATCGCTCCGGCAACTCTTTCCGCTACGGCGTCTGAATGGTACAACCGGGATTTCCGGCAGGTAACCCGGATCGAGACAGGTTGACCGGGTCGAAGAACGGTATCCCAGGGAAGACGTGCTGCCTTCTTTCTCAATTCGGGAAAGGAAACCGCACGAAACTCGCCAAACCGGTATATGATGCGGTTGGCTGTACGCAACCAGAGATTTGCCCGGTAGAGATCTTCCAGACTGGCACTAAATTCAACCCCTCCGGTTTCATCTACCGGCTCACCGGTTAGAGATCCGGAGAGCGGTTTTTGAACAGCAATACCCATTTCCGACAGCTCGGCGGCAACAACCGGTTCCAGCCCGGGGGATGTCACTGCGAATAGACGGTAGCTCATGCTTTGCCTGACTTCCTTCCCCCGGTGGTGAATCTCGACGAATAGTCATGAACCGGCTTTTCCACAACGATCGCTTTCTGGCGTTCTTTGCGCGAAGGCTCAGTTTCGACAAATATGGGTTCCATCGTGAAAGGATCAAGGCCGGTGTAATACATTAGACTTGAATACGTGGATGGGGTGGGGGTAAATATTTGCACCTGTTCAGGAGAGATATGCAATTCACGTGTGACAAAGCGTTTTAATTGTCGCATATCCGATTCGCTGCAACCGGGATGGGCAGCAATCAGGTAATAAGTCAGATATTGTTTTTTTCCGGCTTTGGCAGTCAGCGAATAAAAAGCATTTTTAAATTTGATAAGACTCTGTCGACCGGGCTTGCCCATACAGGAAAGGACATGATCTTCACTGTGCTCCGGAGCAACTTTCATCTGTCCTGAAACGTGGTGATCAACGATTTCCTTTAGATAAACTGATCCATGGGTTTCGTCGGCCTGGAGAAGATCATAACGGACACCCGAAGCGACAAACGCTTTTTTTACACCGGGAACAGACCGGATTGTTCGAAGCATGTTGATTTGAGCACGGTGGTCAGGCTTTAGCACCGAACAGGTATCGGGGAACAGACAGCGTTTATCCGGGCAAACACCCTTGCGGAGTTTCTTCTGGCATTCAAATCCGTACATATTGGCCGTAGGTCCACCTACATCCTGAATGATGCCTTTAAATTGGGGATGGTGAGTCATAGTCTCAGCTTCGCGGCGGATGGATTCTACGCTGCGCCAGCGAACCGTTCTGCCTTCATGTACAGCTATCGCGCAGAAATTACACTCACCATAGCATCCATGATGGGTGCTGATGGAAAAACGTATGGTTTCAAGCGCTTTTACCGGACCTTGTTTTTCATAAAAAGGGTGTTGGGCACGTTGGTAGGGAAGATTTGCCACAGCATCCATTCCGGCCTGATCAAGATATTCCGCGGGCGGGTTTTGAACCAGGTATCGATCTCCATGCTGTTGAACCAATCGTTGAGCGGTTAAAGGATCATTATTGCGATAGAAAGAGTTGAACATCTGAATGAAAGCTGACTTATCTTCCGAGACTGCTTCAAATGAAGGAAGGAAAATGGAATCATCTGACGGTGGCTGTTTTGCGATGTAACACAATCCCCGGATGGATTCCAGGTCTCCGCCAGAATCCAATATTCGCACCAGATCCAGGATCGAACGTTCAGCCATGCCATACAGCAGAAAATCCGCTTTCGCGTCAAAAAGAATGGAGCGGCGGATTGAATTGGCCCAGAAATCGTAATGGGCAATACGGCGTAAAGAAGCTTCGATGCCACCCAGGACGATGGGACGGGTATTCTTGAAGAATCTCCGGATTAAATTCGTATAGCTGATAACAGCTCTATCTGGACGTCGGTCATTCAACCCACCCGGTGTGTAATAATCAT
>CAYRHB010000147.1:0-7365 GCA_964424035.1 uncultured Leptolinea sp. | reverse complement strand
AATGAAGTTATCCTGCAAGGTGGCTGTTTTACACTGGTCGGTAAGTTGTTCAACCAGCCTGCATAATCTCTGATTTCCCAGCAATAATCCCAGAACAGCGGAGAATCCCAAAGCCTGGTCAATATCGATGGTGGAGTAATCTGGTCCACCAAAACGGATCAAAACAACAGCTCCCATCGGATTGTTTTTTCCATCATGCAAGGGCAAAGCCAATCCGTAGGGTTTATCCAGGCGATTTGAACCGGGGGTTTTTTGTGGCAGTGTGGATACCGGGCGGTTTTCCTGAATTGCCTGAATACCTATGCTATCACCCCAGGATGTATCGGCTTCCGCAGAACGGCCTCTTCCAACTGCGCGGGCATAAACAGGTTCCAGATTATTCCCGCCATTTATTTTATAAACGACAAGATGGTCGAAGATCAACCCCATTCTTACCTGATGCGTAAAATCATCCAGGCCGGATTTCCATTCCTCCGGCTGGTTCAACCTGGCCAAAGAGCGCAGGAGATAGATATTCGGATTTTCTTCAAGTGTTCCAGGTTGAGAAGGCATGTTGATTGTGTCTCCTGCACCGTGGAAGTTTTGTCAGGCTGCCGTCAGTGAAAACTCAAACTCACTTCCCTGATTTACCTCGGACCGAATTCGAATGGTTGAACCGTGCGCTTCCACAATCTTGCGGACCAGAGCCAATCCAAGCCCTGTACCCCCATATCGCCGGGTGGAAGATCCATCCAGCTGGTGGAAAGGTTCAAATACTTCATCAATGCGTTCAAGCGGAATGCCGATACCATTGTCTTTTACACTGATCTTTATGAATCCGGCTTCAGACGAAAAACGCAGTTGGACCTTTCCGTTAGCAGGGGTGAATTTAATCGCATTGTCCAACAATTGACCGATTACCCAGGAAATCTTTTCTTCATCCATGATGGCTTTGGGTAATTGCTGGTCTGTTACAAGCTCAAGCTGAAGATGCTTTTCTTCAACTTTTACCTGTGCCCGATTAACCAGGGTTTGACCCAGGCGGTGCATATCTGTAGGCTGCAAGTTTAGGGCCACTTCAGCTTTGTCGGCTTCAGAAAATAAGAGTAAATCTTCGATCAGCTTTTCAAGCCTTTCTGATGATTTTTGCATAACCTGAAGTCCGTGATGTTGATCCTCTGTAAGGGGGCCAAGAACGCTGGTAATCATCAACTCCAAATAACCTTTAATATGCGTCATGGGAGTACGTAGTTCATGGGAGATGTTTGCCACAATATTCGCTTTCATCCGGTTGAAATCAGCCAGTTTATCCAACGCGGCTTCAAGTTCTGCCGTGCGTTCCCGTACCCGTTGTTCGAGCCCAGCATTGGCGTTTTGAAGAGCAGTTCGCAATTGGATGATCTGTTCCGTTATCGCATGGTCAAGGTCGGTCCGGGAGATCATTTTCTCGTTGATCAAAATTTGACCGAGGCGTTCCTGTTTTCCTTCACTCCGATAAACCTTCTGGATTGCGATAGCCCGATTTAACTGTGATTCATTAATGAAACCTTGCTCGATTAGATATTCTCCCAATCGAGGGACAAGAGACTCGGGGGTCAATCCGGTCGATGTATTCATCGCTGCCGATTCAAGCCTGTCACTCATATCTGTTCCAGTCAGGTTCTTTTTGCATTTGAATTCGTATCCGGAAAATCAATTAACTTTTTAATATTGTATCCAAAACTGAATTCAATTCTTCATTGGAATAATAATAGATAACCAGACTACCGCCTTTTTTCCCGTGGTTCACAGTCACACGGGTTCCGAGGTGTTCGCGAAGACGATTTTCAATCTCTTTGAATTCAACCGGGATTTCAGGCCTGGGTTTGGCCGGGGCTTTTTCACCACCATATTTCTTTACCAGCTCTTCCGTCTGTCTGACGCTCATGTCATTGCGGATAATGGTTTGCAGGACGGCCATTTGTGACTGGGGTGTTGCTAATGCCAGCAAGGCGCGGGCGTGTCCTTCGGAAATATCACCTGAAAGGATTGCGTTCTGCACCACTTCGGGCAATTTTAATAGCCGCATCGTGTTTGTCACGGCGACCCGGCTTTTACCAACACGCAAAGCAATCTCATCGTGAGTGAGACCAAACTCATCTGCAAGCTGGCGATAGGCTTCTGCGGTTTCCAGCGGCATCAGGTCTGCGCGTTGCACGTTTTCAATCAATGCCAATTCCAGGCGGTCTCGGTCATTTGCTTCACGTAGGATTACCGGAACCGTCTCCAGCCCGGCAATTCTGGCGGCTCTCCATCGGCGTTCTCCGGCGATGAGGATATATTGGTTTTCTCCTTCACTTGTAACGATCAACGGCTGTAAAATACCGTGCTGCCGGATCGATTCTGCCAGCTCCTGCAATCCCTCTTCTGCCATTATGGAACGTGGTTGACGAGGATTCGGAATAATGGAATCTATCGGAACCGATTCTGTTCCGCTTTTTGGTTCACTTGCTGCGGGGATGATTGCGTCCAGACCACGACCTAAACCGGCTCTATGTGCCATTTAACTCTCCTGCCCATTTGCCCGGGGAACTTTTACTCCGTCCTGCCCAAGGATTTCGCGTGCCAGTGAAGAGTATGCTTTTGCTGCTCCGGAATCAGGGGCATACATGGAAATGGGAATTCCATAAGATGGGGCTTCTGCCAGGCGGACGGAACGGGGGATTACCGATTGATATACCTGAGTGGGGAAGTGTTTGCGTACTTCATTAACGACATCTATCGCAAGGCGGGTCCGGCCATCATACATGGTCAAAATCACACCGCGGACCTTTAATCCGGGGAAAAGAGATGTTTTGACCCGGTTGATCGTTTGGGTCAGCTGTCCAAGACCTTCCAGCGCAAGATATTCACATTGCACCGGGATGATCACGCCGTCTTTGGCAGCCATCAGGCCGTTGACTGTAAGAAGGCTGAGTGATGGGGGGCAATCCACCAGGATATAGTCATACCGGTCAGCCAGGGAGTTCACCACATCTCGAAGGCGGCCTTCCCTGTTTTGCCCATCGATCAATTCGATATCAGCACCCGCCAGGGCTGGAGATGAAGGCAGGAGGGATATTTTTATCCGCGGATTGTGCAGGATATGCGGCGCAGCCTGGGCAGTCCCGATGAGAACCTCATATGTTCCGGTTTTGACGGTGTTCTTGTCAATTCCCAGGGATGAGGTGGCATTGGCCTGAGGGTCCAGGTCTATCAATAAGACGCGTTGTCCGTAATAACCGAGAAACGCTCCCAGGTTTATGGCAGATGTGGTCTTTCCCACTCCGCCTTTTTGATTCACAAAGGTAAAAATCTTGGTCATGGTTCTCATTCCGCTTTGAGGATTTCAATACCGGCCACGTCAACCTCTTCAAGGGTGGGGATGCTGTCCACACCGTGACGGGTGACTGAACCGGCTGCCAGCAAATTGGCAAAGCGGGCTGCCTCCCATGGATCGCGGGTTGTATTGTATTTTGAAAAGAAACAGGCTGCAAAGATATCTCCGGCTCCAGTCGAATTTACCTCGGTCACAGTTGGTGGGGCGAAGCGTCTGACATCACCGTTCCAGTACACCCGCGCACCCTCTGCACCCTCGGTTATGACCAGGATACGGATTGACCGCAGCATCTCTTCGATGCGGTCTTCATCTCCGTTTATATCCTCCAGACTGAGGACTGCCGCGGTGCAATGTTCAAGCACAAAGGCACTCTCAGGCCATTCTGAAGCAGTGACTCTTCCGGAGGCATCCCACTGTCGCATAAAACCCTGGGGGGTCAGGCAGATCACACTGCCTGGAAATGCGCGGGGCAGGGTCGGGTCAATTTCACGGGCAACTGGTGCGATGTGAACGACCGGTGTCCGCCGCCAGATGTCCGGGATTGAAGACAGGGTAAGAGTATCAGCGACATCGTGGATCATTTGAATACGCCCTTCCGGCGTATAGATGTTTTCGAAGGTGGTCGTCTTTTCAGATGGATGAGAAAAGAATGTGATCCCATCATATTCAGGGAGAGGATAATCTTCGCTGCATGTTGTAACCACACCAACCCGCAAGCCAAGGGCGCGGGCGGTCAGAGCTGAATACAGTACGGTGCCCCCGGGAACATTCCCCTTTGGCGTAATATCATACGTAATATGACCGATCGCCAGATAATCGACCGGTGAAAGGTTTTTGTTTCCAAACATAGGGTGATTATACCTGAACGGGTCTGTCAAATTCTGAAACGCCCGGGGTATTCTCACTTATCGTACTTCCGCAATAGGGACAGGTATTCCAGGGAAGTTCCAGCAGTTTTCGGCAGGAAGGACAATTCTTTTTCAAACGGGTCTGGCAGGTGGGGCAAAGAATCCAATCCTCCCGTGTATGGCGGCCACATCCCGGACAGGTATTAATTTCCTCGATCGCCTTAAGCAGCGCTTCTTCTTCCAGTGTACGCTGATATTCCTCCTCCAATGTTCTTCCCGGACGCAGGATCAGGTAGATGACGATCCCCGGGATGGATAGAACAGCAACCACAACCACAGCCAGGATTCGGGCAAAATTATCACGGGTTCGGGCGCGGATATCCCTGTATGCCCAGAATATCAGGCTCAACCAGAGAGCGGCTAGAAATGCTGCAGCGAAGCCAATCAGGTATTGAAAATTTTCACTTAATGTTGAAGGATCAATGGGCATGTTGGCAGGTCGTCCTTGGATCAGTCCTGGTAATTTTCAATCAGGTCCCGTATAAGAGTAACATTGGTCGGGGTGACAGGAATCAATTTACAGCCCACTGAGAACAGGTCAGGATCCAGCTCATGGTCACACCATACTGTAACGGCGTTAAGCCGGAGCTCTTGCTGACCGTCAATAACCTCCGGGAATTCCATGCGGATTTCCAGGAGGGTCCCATTTTCATATGGTTTTTCACTGATCAATTGCAGACCTTCAGAAGTCAGGTCGACCAGATTCCCGATCAAGTCACCCGTTTTTCGGTCAAAGAGGCGTAGGTAATGAATAAGGTGTATCCGGTTGAACTTACGTTTTTCTGGCATACGCATCTCCCTTCATAATCTGACCGGTATTTTGCATTATATGCCCTTCATAACCCTTTTGCAACCATACGGATAGCTGGCAGGTTATAATCAGCCGGATGGGGTTTATCCAATGATAAAAGAAACTCAAACGCTCTACAGAATACAAGATTTTGAAGTGAATGACCGGCCGCGCGAAAGACTTGCCGAATCGGGGGCCGGTGCGTTAAATAATGCCGAGTTGTTGGCGATCCTGTTGCGGGTGGGCTTGCCTGGAGAAAATGCCGTTCAATTCGGACATCGACTGTTGAAGCAGTTGGGAGGGTTGACCGGTATTCACCGGGTGAGCTTTGATGAACTGTGCCATCAAAAGGGAATTGGTATTGCCAAAGCCAGCCAGATCAAAGCAGCCATTGAACTGGGACGGCGCCTTCCCCGCGAGGAAGCGGAAGAAAAGCCGGTCATAAAAAGTCCGGCAGATGCAGCCAACCTGGTGCTGTATGACATGTTGGGTTTGCTGCAGGAAAATTTGTGGGTGATTCTACTGGATACCCGCAATCAGGTACTGAAGATCGAAAAACTCTATAAGGGTTCATTGAATTCATCAACCGTTCGGGTTGGAGAATTATTCAAGGCAGCGCTGACAAACAGTGCGGCATCCATTATTCTGGTGCATAACCATCCCAGTGGAGACCCGACTCCCAGCCCTGAGGATATTGCCCTTACCCGGGCTGCGCGTGAAGCTGGCCGCCTGTTGGACGTGGAAGTGTTGGATCATATTGTTATCGGGCAGAATAATTTCGTCTCGCTCAAAGACAGAGGATTGGGATTTTCGTAATGAAAGTTGGTTGAAATTGGATCTTCATTCTTGTTTTCCTGTAAGTCTGCGATCAGAAATGTGATCCAGGTTATAAATTGTTCAAAGCCCCGACCCTGTTTGGAATCAGACCATGACAGAAACAAACCGAAATGCTTCAGACACAAAGAACCTGCTGATAGAAGTTCCCATCGTTATTCTGCTTCTATTTGTGGCTTTTGCTTTTCGTCTGAGTTTATTTTCCTTCATCAATCATGATCTCACTGACGCGTTGATACCCTGGTATGAATATCTTCTCAAGAATGGCGGTTTGCGGGCGATTAATGGTCTGATCGAATCTACACATGGATTTCCGCCGTATATCTATTCGCCACCCTACCTGTATCTGCTGGCATCAACCAATCCGCTGAGGCAATGGTTTTCTGTTGTTGAAGTGATCAAGCTCGTATCAGTGGGGTTTGATCTTATTTCTGCAATCGCGGTTTTTTTATTGGTCCGGCTGAAATTCCCTGTCGGATGGAAAAAATGGGCTGCGTTCTTTGCGGTTTGCTTTGCCCCCACCGTTTTTATTAATAGCGCCTACTGGGGTCAATTTGATGGCATCTATACAGCATTACTGGCTTTTTGTCTTTATTTCATCTGCACCCGACGCTATACACTCTCTCTCGTTTTCTTCGCGACCGCTCTGGCGTTCAAAATTCAGGCGCTTTTGTTTGCCCCTCTTTTTCTGATTTTGCTGTTTCAGAAAAAGATTGCCTGGTGGAAATTCATTCTTGTTCCACTGGTATTCATCCTGTGGATGGTTCCTGCCTATATGGTTGGTTATCCTTTGCTGGCGCCATTCGAAACCTATCTGGGTGGAGCGACCCAGTTCCAATCCATATCGATGAATACGCCGAATATTTATACATTCCTCCCCAACCAGTTCTATGGATTGATCGTTCCGCTCGGTACACTCGTTGGAGTTGTTGCCTGTGCGATTCTTATCCTGGCAGCCATCCGCCGCGAAACCGAATTTGGTTTTGACCGCATTGTTTTGTTTACTCTGATGATATCCATGGTCATGCCATTCGTATTACCCAAAATGCACGAGCGATATTTCTATCCGGCTGCTCTGTTTGCTATTGTGTACTATTTCTACCGACCGGAAACGCGCCTGCTCCCATTGGCTTTGCAGGTTACATCGCTACTTTCATATGTTCCATTCCTCATCAAAGACGAACTCGTCCCGTTGACGGTTCCGGCTTTCATCAACGGGCTGGCAACCATTAGTATTGTGTATCTGTATTTCAATGGTGAACGGCAAAGAAACAACGCCGCAATATTGGAAACGGAAAATCCTGGTAGGGAAGTATCAACTGCCTGAATTCTTCACAGGCTGGTTGATTCAACGAGAAAAATACTGTATACTCGAGAACGGTAAAGGTTCAAGGACAGAATTAATGGGTGACAGCAGCCTCTAACTTTTGAATATTTTCAAGGAGCGTTTTGCTCGGTTTGTATTTAACCGGGGGCGTTGCCCCCGGTTTTCTATT
>CAYRHB010000146.1:0-7450 GCA_964424035.1 uncultured Leptolinea sp. | reverse complement strand
CAATTTCATAAATTTCACATGAAAGAAATGTAAACAAAATGACGGAAGATACTCCTATTTATAAAGCAGGATACGTAGCCCTGGCAGGCCGGCCCAATGTTGGCAAATCAACCCTGATCAATTCGCTCCTCGGGCAGAAGATCGCGGCTGTGTCTGCCAAACCCCAGACAACGCGCCGCAGACAGCTGGGCATTCTTACCCTGCCGCAGGCTCAAATCATTTTTGTCGATTCCCCGGGGATACATCTACAGCATCACAAACTGGGTGAAGCCCTGAACCTCACAGCAGAAGAGGTCATCAGTGATGTGGATATCATTGCCTGGATGGTGGACGGTTCAGCCGAACCATCAGGTGACGATCTACAGGCGCGTGATATGGTGATCCAGGCCAGACGCCGGAAAAAGCTGTTAGTGATCAATAAAATGGATCGGGTTCCGGAAGAGAACCGGCAGGCTGCGGTTGAACGCTACCTGAATCTGCTTCCGGAAGCACAGCCTGTAATGATATCCGCCACGACAGGGGAGGGACTGGACGAACTTACCGTAGCGATCATTGACCTGCTGCCTGAACATCCAACCTACTTTGACGAAGAAGAGATCACTGATTTGTATGAACGCGAAATCGCGGCTGACCTGATCCGTGAAGCCGCATTGAAACATCTGCGTGAAGAGGTTCCACACGCCCTTGCAGTGCGCATAGATGAATTCAAAGATCGGGAGGATGGTAAAACCTATGTAGCTGCCACCTTGTTTGTGGAACGGGAATCACAGAAGGGGATCGTGATCGGGCAAAAAGCCGAGATGCTCAAACGCATTGGCACCAGCGCGCGGTTGGAAATGGAGAAAATGAGCGACCGCTCCATTTTCCTCGAGTTGCGTGTAAAAGTTGCCAAAGGCTGGCGGGATGATCCGGATTTTCTGAACCGGCTTGGTTTTGAGATAAAGGCGAAGACAAAACGAAAGAAAAGGTAGAATTACTCCGGTTACCGGCACTGGCTTATTCAGTTCCGGATGATGACAAAAAAAACAGGAGAGTCCCTCATGAAAATAGCGATCGGCAGCGACCATGCGGCTTTTGCCCTTAAAGAGATCGTCAGGAAACACCTGATCGATTCCGGGCATGAAGTGGAAGATATGGGGGCTTATTCACCGGAACGCACAGATTATCCCATTTATGGAGAGAAGGTAGCCCGTTATGTGGTTTCCGGGCAGGCGGATTTCGGTGTGGTGATTTGCGGGACAGGCGCGGGGATCTCCATTTCTGCCAACAAGGTTCCCGGGGCACGCTGCGTGCTGGCAGCTGAACCTTATACCGCGGTGCTTTCACGCCGTCATAATAATGCGAATATGCTGGCCATGGGTGCCCGTGTTATCGGTGAGGGGTTAGCCTGCATGATCGTTGATCAATTCCTGGAAGCTAAATTTGAGGGCGGTCGTCATGCAGAGCGGGTGGCGCTCATCACCAAACTGGACGAGAACCGGGATTCCAAAACAAACGTCCTTTCGTAGGAGACAGATATGTCCCTCATGTACGCGGAAACGCGTTCTCGAATTGCCGAACTGGGAAAACTGATGTTCGACCGGAAGCTGTCCGATACAGCCGGCGGGAATATCTCTGTTCGGGTTGGTGAACATATCTGCATCACACCTAGATTTGCCGGAAGTAAATATCAATGGAACCTACGGCCGGAACAGGTACTGGTGACCGAACCGGATGGAACGGTGCTGGATGGTGACGGGAAGATATCACGGGAAGCCAGAGTCCATTACACCCTGCTGGATACATTTCCGGAATCAGGCGCAGTTGTCCATTCCCATACAATGAACATTATGGTTTTTTGTTGTGCCAACCTCATGATGCCGCCGGTTATGGAAGCCACACAGAAATATGGAGAAATCCCGGTATGCCCATACGCCACAGCCCATTCCGGACTGCTGGCTGAAAACCTGCTGGGAATCTTTCGCGGGCAGGATGATCGCATTAAAACCTGCGGCGCGGCGGTTATGGCTGCCTACCATGGTCTTTTCATACTGGCGCCGGACCTGGAAACAGGTTTCGATGTTACGGAACGATTGGACAGGAACGCGTATATCATTTTGCAGGCACGCAGCCTGTTAGCGGCAGAAACCGATCCCGGATGTATTATCTCAAAAACCTGCGCCAATACGATGGCCCGATTTAAGTCTGAACATCCCGGTTGAAAGATATGATCGTTACGGTCAACCCCAACACCTGTATTGACCGGACTCTGGTTGTCCCCGAGTTTTCGCTGAACAGAACAATACGGGCCAACCGGTCGGCCATTGGTATGGGTGGAAAAGCCGCAGACGCATCATGGATTCTGGGCGAGTATGGGATTCCCAGTCTGGCACTGGGATTTGCAGCCGGAGCTTCCGGGAAATTGATGGCGGATATGCTTCAGGAAAAGGGGGTAACAACGGATTTCACTCTGGTGGAAGGCGAGACCCGTGTGCATACAGTGATCGTCATGGAGGATGGAAGCGGACAATCAACTTTTGCCGTTCCATCGCTTATAGTCCGGCAGGAACACATTACTGATCTGGATGAACGCTATGAACGCGCACTCGGATCAGCCACCTGTTTGGTGATCGGTGGTACCGTACCAACAGGCGTACCGGAGACCTGGTATACAGGTCTGGTTTCAAGGGCTGTTAAAAAGAGTATTCCGGTAATACTGGATACCAGTGGCCCATGTCTGGCAGAGGGTTTGAACGGTCATCCCACGCTGATCAAACCCAACCGGACTGAATTGGAAGAATTGGCTGGCTGTCCGTTACCAACTGTGGAGGATGTTGTCATCGCCGGGAGGAAGATCCGGGATCGATATGGATGCTCACTGGTGATCACACTGGGAGGGGAAGGGTCACTAGCCCTTCTTCCAGAGAGAGCATACCGGATACCGGCAGTGGATGTAAACATCGTCTCAACAGCCGGGGCGGGCGATGGCATGCTGGCTGGACTGGCTGCCGCAATATCCGCCGGTTGGCCTTGGGAAGAAGGCTTGCGTTTGGGAACAGCCATGGCAGGCGCCGTTTGTATGCAACTCGCCACGGCGGATTGCCGCAGGGTGGATATCGAGAATTTACTACCCCGGGTTGAATTGCAACCATTGGACCCATAAAAAACCGGAAGCATTGAGCTTCCGGTACAGTTTCTATGATCGCCGTTTGCGGGATTTGGCGGCTGGTTTCATCTCCGTCCCAATATAAATTCCCATGGCCGGTAAAACACGGCGATGGATAACCAGAACCAGCAGGGTTGCCACGATGGCCGCGCCAAAAACCAGCAGGGAACTGGACAGGCGGTTCATGATGAAGGGATCCACCAGCATGGCAACTGCCAGTGAAAGCATCAATGTACCGCCGATAAGCTTGAGAATTCGGCCGTGCTTCTCTTCAATCTTGGATGATTTGAGGGTCACAACGGCCACTGTGAAGATAACCAGCTCATCCACCTGGTAGATGAAGAGGTATAGAAGCAACAGGAGAGCAAAAGTCACCGGGGCAATCTGCTGGGCAGACAACAGGTTGGTCCAAACAACCGGGAAACCGGCGGTACAGGCGAACTCAACGAGGGAAACACCGGCAGCCAATACGACCGTAGCCCCCACAAGACCCCAGAATGAATCACTGGCATCAACTACTTTGCGCATCTTCTGGAAGAGGCCGGGTTTCTTTTCATCTGCGATGGTAAAGGACAGGCCTTCCTTGTACCAGAAATAATCCTTGATGTTCACAATGGCAAAGAAAATAGCGACAAGCGAGACGATCACCTGGATCCAACCCATGGAACTGAGAAGGGTCAGGGCACTGAAGATTCCCAGGATGAACAGTCCATATACAAATGCCGTTACGAAAATGAACACAATTCCGATGGTCATCACTTTCTTGCGCGACCCGGTATGGAGGGTGATGGCCAGCAGCATGGTCAATGCCCATATGGAACAGGGATTTACCCCGTCAATAAAGCTGATTAAAAGTGTGGCGATTGCCAGGGATTGTTTTTCCAGATCCACCGGTCCGATCAGAGGGATATTAATGGTGTAAACACCATATGATTCGACTGGTTCGGTGTTTTGTGCTTCACCATTGGCTGCCGCCATTTCTTCCTGTACTTCTGCCAAAGGCACTCCGGCGGCAATTTCTTCCTGTGTTAGAACTCCTTCAGCCGGATCTTTACAACCTTCAACCGAACAAGTTTGTATGGTTTCTTCGATTTCCCTTGCATAACCATCCGAGAATCCAATCCAGTGTTTATCACCGATCATGGCAATGGGAACACCGGACGCTTCAAATCCACCTCCTTCAGCCAATTTTTCCATGATGGCCAGGTTCGGTTCTGTGTAATAAACTTCGTAAGTCCGTATTTCGAGATTCGGGTACAACGGTTCCAACGTAGAGAGAAACTCACGTTCAGCCGCACAATGCGGGCATCCATTACCCCAGATTAAAATTACGACAACTTTGTGATCGTCTTTTGCATTGACAACCTGTGTAAGGGAAATGGCTGCCGCAACAGCGAGCAGCAAACAGGTTAGTATAAGTATGGTAAACCGGCTTGTTCTTTTAATCCGCATATTACTGATCATCCTCTTTTTAAGAATGGGTTTCTATGGGCAACATTTGGGATATTATAGCCCAACGATTTCTCATTATTCAACTGGTGTAAGGTTCATCGGAATACAGGAATTATCTACAGGGGGGAGATTCTGTGCCCTCTATCGGAACTCTATTTCGCGGAAAAACAGGTTGAACAGCTTTCGACGTATCAGGTATTGATACAGTTTATAACTGTAGTAAATAGCAGAAAAAGGTATTCTAACGAAGTTTTTTCAACTTTTGCTGGGCATACTGGCGCAGAAAGTCCAGGTCAGTTTCATTATGCGTCCAGATCGCGCATTCCCGATACGCTATGATAGCTTCGCTGGTTCTTTTCAGCCGGATCAGCAGATCCGCCTGGTCACAGCGCATCTGTGCCCATTCCGATTGGTCGATCTCATCAACCAGGGAAGCCGCTTTGGCGTATGCCTCTGCTGCCAGTGCCGGGCGATTGGCATCCAGCAGTTGAATGGCAGCAGCTTCACAGCTCTTCACTGTGGTACAGCGTTTAATGGTCGCCAGGTTGGATTGTCTGGCTATCCAGATCAATGCTCCCGCAGCTACCAAGACCAGAAAGATAATCACGAAAGCTGGAATCCAACTGCTCAAAACGCCGGATTTTCCAGCCAGCATATCCCTATTCTCCGCAGTTTTCACAGTTCGAACCGGGGTAGCGCCGGTTTCGTGTACCGGCTTATTCAGGGTCGATTGGATCTTAACGGATTTGAAAGCGTTGAGCAGTTCACGGGCAGTTTTAAACCGGATGGCAGGATCTTTGGACAATGCTTTTTGAAGTAGAGTATCCAGCTCTTGGGGTAGATCGGGCCGGAATTCGGAGAGTGATGGGAGGGGGGAATGCACTTGTTTCTGAAGCACAACCAGCGGGGATTCAGCATCAAAAGGCACTTGCCCGGTGAGCATCTCAAAAAGAATAATACCCAGTGAATACAGGTCGCTGGAAGAGGACAGGGGTTGATCTTCGCCCTGTTCGGGTGACATATAAGCCGGGGTCCCCATAATGGCACCGCTGCGGGTAATACCGGATTGACCGATAATCCGGGCAATGCCGAAATCAGAGAGATAAGCGTTACCCTCCGCATCCAGCAAAATATTGGATGGCTTCAGGTCACGGTGAAGCATTCCCTGTTCGTGGGCATAATCCAAAGCGCCGGCAATTTGTGAAAGTATCCGCGTGATCTCATCCGGGGATAGATATTCCCCTGCAGTTTCTTTCTGATCAAGCAGATCCTTCAAGGTTCCCCCGCTGATCAATTCCATAACCATATACAGGCGGTCGCCCTGTTAGTCAAAATCATACACCTGCACAATATTGGAATGTCTCAGATTGGCAGCCAGCCTGGCTTCCCTTTCAAAACGGGCGATGAAATCAGATTCCTGAGCAAGCGAGGAATGCAAAACCTTGATGGCCACGGTCCTGTCCAGTTTTTCATGTCGTCCACGGAAAACTTCGGCCATTCCGCCGCCGCCAATTCGTTCCAGTATTCGGTATTTTCCCAGCAGATCTCCAGGTCTGGTATCAATGGGCAAAGACACAATCAACCACCCTTTTGTTGTGGTAGCCGGTGTTCTGTGGATTTTTTGTTAATTACGTTGGAATTAAGAACCATATCATCCGGCCAGTTCAATTTCTTCAGCATGAAATCGATCCTGAATCCGATCCATTAATTGCAACCGCAGTTCAGCCGCTTTTCCAAATGATGCTTTGGCAATCACTTTAATCTCCACCTTGCTGCCTGAAAGGTTGGTTGAACCGATGACCTGGAAAGGCTCCAACAGATCTTCAATAGTGGAAAATGTTTCGTTGCTGATGGAACGTAGAGCTTCTGTTGCCCTCCCCATATCCTGCGGAGGCACATACAGGCTGATATTGGCATTGGAAAATTTCCCCCGGCTGAAATTTCGAACGATACGGATTTCGCCATTCGGAAGGGTGAACATCTCTCCGGTGGAGGCACGCACCAGGGTTGTGGTTAAATTGATCTCTTCCACCACTCCCTGGATATTCCCTCCCGGAATATAGAATTCGATCTTTTCACCGATATCAAATGTAACATTAAAGATAAAGCTCATTCCGGACAGCAGATCACTGATCAACGGTTTGGCTCCCAACCCGAAGGCGGCGGAAAACAATCCGATGATCCAGATAAGGGTTGTCATGGGAATAAACAATGACATGGATGCCAGGATGGCCAGCAGGAAGGATAACATTGTGATCCCGCTGGTTAAAAGCGATTTCAATGTACGGGTACGTTCCAGAGACGGGCGGCGCTGTTTGGGTGCGAAACGTGCCAGTGAGACCATCCGCCTGGCAAAAAATCCACCCAAAAAGGAAATCACAAAAGCTGCCGCGAAGAACGCCAGAATGATCATCAACGTTTCAATGCTTACCGGTTTAATGGTGATCTGTCCATTGTCGATAGTGCCCATGGAATTTATGACCTCGGTTCGCTGGAAACAACCACCGGTTTGGACCTGTTCTGGGCTGATTGGATAACGATCCCGGCTAGAATCAGTACCAACAGTATGATCAGTCCGTTTGAACCACCCAGATCCAATCCACGGATGATCAGGGTTGCACCGGCGAAACTGGTGATAATGACAAGCGCCAGGTCAAAGAGCAGTTTGACCAAAAAGATCCCGATCAAACCACCTACGAGGAAGACAGCCCAGTTCCAATCGGATAGATTGAACTGTAATGTTTCAATAAGCGAGATCGATAAAAACCCGACAGCGATAAATCCGGCAATTCCGACCAGGATCTTTTGCAGGAAGACGGCTAGAAATGCGAACCCGGCGCCGATGGCAATGGC
>CAYRHB010000145.1:0-7757 GCA_964424035.1 uncultured Leptolinea sp. | reverse complement strand
AATAGGCGCCCATCGCGCCAGCCCCCAGAATGGCTACTTTTTTAATATCTCGCATAGTATTACCCGCAACTTTCTCCTGTAAAAGGTTTTGCACTGCTTGCCCGGGCATCAATTTCCACTTTCAATGACGGCGTAGCAAGGGCATTGACATTTAGAAGCATCATACAGGGATTATTTTGTGTATGTGAAAGTGCGCCAGGCGGAAGGATTTCCCAGCTCACCTCCGGAATTAATTGGCGTAACACGCCATTTGCCGGTTTGTTCCCCGACAAAATTGAAGGAATAAATGGTATCAAGAGTTTCACGCGTGGTTTTTTCCAGCATGGGATGTGAGAAGCAGGTTTTTATATCATTCGGCGCGCAGGCCATGATCTCCACCAGATACTTGGCAGCACCCTCGACCGGTTCCCACAGCAGGGTTGTGGCACGCGGATAGACATCAAATGAAGCACCATCATCCGGAGACACCAGAACAGGTGCGGGAAGTCCGGACGCAACCGGTGATTCTGTTTGAATGGAGGAAGACTCCTGAATTTGATCCGCACTTTCGGATGTCGGGGTGGGTTCAACCGGTTGAGTATCTTCTCCATTATGATTATCTGATTCAAAACCTTCCATTTTAGACTGGATGGAAAACTCTTCAGGAAGTCGGTCGAACAAGGATCCGGCGAACTGGTTGGATGCTTTCAACACCGCAGTTTCCTGCATGGATTCCGGGACGACCAGGTTAATGTTCACCACCGTGTTTCCTCGCACCGCGACAAAGGAACCCTGTTGCCGGGGAGGAACAGATAACCAGGCCCAGTATGTGATGTCATTGCCGCCTCCGGCAAACAATTTCGCATTGATTGAGGATGAGCTTTTGGCTGCAGTCACCAGTTTTGTGAATGCTTCACGGTAATTCAGTTGCTCCGCCTGGGTCTTGATTTCATTGATGAACGCTTCGTCCATTTGAACCCCGGCAAGATTCAAAAGCAGGGTTTGACCTTCAATAATTCCGGCGCCTTCCTCATCCTGGGCGGCAGTCACCGAAAAGGCATACAATCCGTCACTGGCATTATTGAATATGCAGGCGCCATTCATATTTTTGGGCTCGCCAGCCGGTTCGCCCAGGAATCCTTCCGCGTCGGCTGAAGAAACCAGTGTGCAAATGTCAAAGAGGTTTTCCTCCGGTAACTGCCCTTCGGTTGTCGGTGTTGGAGAGAGAGGTTCCTCATCCTCTTCATCATTCTCGACATTCATTTCCGGTGTTTCCACGGGTTTTTCCTCAACCGGTGCGCTGATACTGGTTGGCGCTGTCACAGCCGGAGAAAGCGCGGAGCTTAAATTGCAAGCCAGCAGGCTAATACCCATAGAAACAACCGCCATCAGGCGAATGATCGATTTCATATCCATTTCTCCCTCAAAATGCCTTTTATACACCCATCTTTAAGTATAAGCTTCCAGGATGATTCCGTACAATATTCGTACCTGAAATTAGGTAAAAAAAGAAGTCCGCGATATCGCGGACTTCTTTTTGGTCGATCTATGAAGAAAGGTCAGGCAGCTTCAGTGGCGACTGCGCCACCACCGCCCTGGGCTTTGTAAACCGCACGGACGGTTTCAATTGCCATCCACACAGCCAGTCCGACGTAGATGATACATGTGATCGGGATGATCACATTGGCACCAGCGGGGAAGCCGACCCAGGCACCATCTTTGGTGGTGTAGGAGATAAACATATTGATCAACGCCCAGGTGCTCATAAGGAACATGAAGCAGGCGGGAATGAATGTGACGATCCAGGCTTTCTTGTTCTTGGCAGTCTTGACCAGCCAGATGGTGATACCGATCAGGGCAAGAGCGGCCAGAAGCTGGTTCGAAGCGCCAAATGTCTTCCAGAACACACTCCAGGCGGCTACCGGTTTGCCTTCGGCATCGGTCATGGTAACGGTCATCAGGAAGACCGGAAGGCCGCCCATGATAACAGTGGAGATAATCCGGCCGAACCAACCCTTCCAACTGGTGAGTTCCTGGATGATGAAGCGGCCGAGGCGGACGCAGATATCCAGGGTGTCATAGACGAAGGTCGTGAAGGCCATCAAACCGAAGGAAATACCAAATGCCGGGCTGACACCGATCAATTTCATAAAGGAGCCGATACCGGACGCATATACAAAGTTCGGGGATTTCTTGAGCAGCTCATTGTCTTTGGTCAGGATCATGACACAGGACAGGGCGATCAAGGCAACAACACCCTCGAGCAGCATGGCACCATAGCCGATGATCTTGGCATCTGATTCCTTCTTCAACTGCTTGGATGTCGTTCCCGAACCCACCAGCGCGTGGAAGCCTGAACAGGCACCACAGGCCACGGTAATAAAGAGCATTGGCATCATGGGCGTCCAGAACCCATCACCGTATGGTTTGGTGAACGCGGGATAGTTTACGGTGAATCCGCCGAAGATGATACCGATGGCAGCCACGATGATCGAGGCGTACATGAAATAGCCGCCCAGATGTCCACGGGGCTGGAGCAATGCCCAGACCGGAACAACAGCTGCGATGATGCAGTAGACCATGATGATCAGGTTCCACACCTTCTGGGGTTCCAAACCGGCTACTGCGGGCATGTTCACGGGGATGTATTTACCGGCCCAGATAGCCACGCCAACCAGGGGTAGGAAGATGATGGTGGCCCATTTGAGGCTGAGCTTAGTGTAGCGCAGCAAAAGGCCCATGATGATCGGCAGGATCAGGTACATGATGGAGGATGAGGCAATAGCCCCGCCGCCTACCGTCTCGCCATCAGCCAGTTCGATCACATTCACAAAGGCAGAGCTGGTGACATCGGTGAAAGCCACGATGACCAAAACCAGGGCGAAGAAGATGAACAGGTTGAACAGCACCCAGGCACTCCGGGAGACATGGACACGGACTGTTTCCGTGATGGAGCGGCCTTTATTGCGCACAGACGCAACCAGGGCACCCATGTCATGGACACCACCGATGAAGACGGATCCCAACAGGATCCAGATCAACGCCGGAACCCATCCGTAGGCGATACCAGCCAGAATGGGGCCGGTTACGGGGCCGGCGGCCGCGATGGCTGAAAAGTGCTGCCCGAGCAGGAACTTGGGTTCGATGGGCTCGTAATCCAGACCATCTTCCATTTCCACGGCAGGCGTAACGCGGCTGTCGTCAAGCTCAAAAACTTTCTTTGAAACGTATTTGCCGTAAGTGAGATAGGCGACATAGAAGAAAGCCGATCCACCCAGCACGATGAAGATAATACTCATACCTTTTCCTCCCGGCGCATTAGCGCCATCAGATTGATCGAATCACACAGGCAGGCGGTGTGATTACAATAATGAATCCCCAAAAAACAGGGAAAAAATGCCCCCCCTCCCGGAAATTTCTTTCAGCGTTGTCTTTGGAATTGGGGGATAATACACAAAAAACAAAGACAGACAGCTCTTTTCTAACATCATATTAATACTTTGGCCGGGAAACGGAATGTGATATTGTTCATTTATTTACCGGTCAAAACACAGTTTAATTATGTTTTAATGTTACATAAAAAAGTGGGTAATTACATATGGAAAAAGACCAATGTCCATGTTTTATATCCGCAGTAAACTGTTACTGGATGGTGATTTAATTGCTTATTCTTTGAAGAAGATTGGACGCAGCCCGTTCAGGCCAGACGGGAGCCGTTGGGGACGTGCTGTTCCGGACAGGCCAGCACAACCGCGCCGTCTTCCCTGTGAAAGCCGGTGACCAGGCATTCCGAAAGAAAGGGTCCCACCTGTTTGGCCGGAAAATTGATGACCGCGACAACCTGCCTGCCAACCAGCGATCCGGTAGTATACAGGTCGGTGATCTGCGCACTGGATCTACGGATACCGATCTCCGGGCCAAAGTCCACCTTTAGCTTAAATGCGGGCTTTCGAGCTTCAGGGAATTCCCGGGCTTCGATGATCGTTCCTACCCGTATCTCCACTTTCTGAAAATCAGGCCACTCAATAGTTTCCATAAGGCATTCTACTTTTTTCGTGAAGGGAACAGGGTGATCTGTTCCAGAAGGCGGAAGAAAAGGCTTTCCGGTACGAGCCGGCGCATGAGTTGCGCCTGCTGCGCGTCTGCCCCCACGATATACCGAAGCCGCCAGCCGGAATCGGTTGCCGCCCGGTATATTGCCTGCGCGACGATTTCCGGCTCGACCCCCTTTTCACCCGGATAATCTCCCTGGGTTTTCTTCCCCCGTTCGATCATATCCGAATAGACTCCATCAAGGTCGGAAGAATTTGCCCGGTCAAGAGATCTGTCATAGAAATCTGTATGGATCACACCGGGTTCAATCAACCGGACTTTGATATTTTGTGGTTTCAGTTCATACATCAAGGCTTCCGTGAATCCTTCCACCGCCCATTTTGTGCTGTTGTAAATGGAATACAGGGGGAAGCCCAGCCGGCCACCCATGGACGCGACATTGATCAATATTCCCCCTTGTTGTTTCCGGAATTCCGGGAGAACCGCACGGGTAACAGCCATCAATCCGAATACATTGGTGTCATATTCGCGTTTGATCTGTTCGTGGGATGTCGTTTCGAAAGGACCATACACAGCGTAGCCGGCATTGTTAACCAGAACATCGATACAACCATACTTTTCCACCGTATATCGGATGGCGGAAATAATGCTGGTTTCATCTGTCACATCCAGGTGGATGAGGTCAGGCAAACCGATTTCATGCAATGGTGTACGGCGTTTATCCGGATTGCGCATGGTGGCGACAACATTCCACCCCTTTTCGTGGAAAAATCGGGCGGTAGCCAGACCTATTCCGCTGGATGCACCGGTAATAATCACGGTCTTAGTTGTGTTGTTCATACCCGCCTCCCATTGTTTGCAGTCAGGGCTGTGAGGATGAAGGGGCCTGAACAGCCATGATCATTGGTTGAAAAGTAGTATCCTGCTGCTGCCAATTGTATCCGCATTATGGTGAAATAAAAAAAACTCCGGTACAAAAAACATCTCCGGAGGTTTTGCTCACAATAACGATATCAATTACGAGGAACTGCTTTTTGAAGGCACCTGGGGAATGATCCAGTTGATCAATGCGCGAGGTGATCTGGTCTGCAGGTACAACTTGCCGGGACCGGTCAGCTCAACAACCAACCCTTCACCTGACAACATGGTTGATTTGAATCCGCCGACAGTTTTGGCAGTCACCCCCATGGTCCCGTCGAAAGCAACCAGATGGGTTGAATCAACAATATAGCGCTCTCCAGATGCCAGTGTTTTTTCATAGATGGCACCATAGGATGAAACCAGCACTTTTCCGTTGCCAACCGCCTCCAACATGGAGATTCCCTCTCCAGACATAAACGCTTTTGTGGAGAGTTTTGTGGAAAGCTCTATCCCGGCTTCGGATGCCAGGTATGAACCCGATTGGATCATAAGCGGGGTTCCGGACATGCTGATGCAGATAATATCACCCGGCAGGTCAGGTGCCAGGGTAACCTCACCGCCCTGCGAGCCGGCTTTCCAGAAGTTCTGAAAGAAGGATTCGCCTCCCAGGACCGCCCGTCCCAGTGATTTCAGAAAGCCGCCCTCCGCTTTGGTTTCAACTTCCACACCATCCGTATGACTGACCATGGCGCCGGAATCAGCGCGCACGCGTTCGGTTGGAGCCAGTTTCACTATAGCCAGGGAATATGAAGGCCGAAATTGAATATCAACGTCCATGGTTGTTCTCCTTAGGAATTTGAATTGGGTATGAATTATTCACATGATTTCCATTAACTATACTATGTCAATGGTGTGCATTGATATATACGGGGGAAATCCAGTAGATGGTTTATCGTGGGCAACGTGCATCCTTCATAGCTATCACTTATCGAACAACGCCGTTAATCACAATAATATACGTAGATTATCCGGTTCTTTCACTGATTACCGAATAATTTAGTATTCTATATTGTGTATATCCCATCCATATGCATTTATTGTGAGGACCACATGCCATTTCAGCAGCCATTTTCGAAACTCATCCGCCAGAGATATTCATGCCGGCAATATGATCCCGGAAAAACATCTGCTGAGGCATTTACCCGGCTTGACAACTACATACACAATCTGCCGGTTGGGCCTTTTAATGCCCCGAGCCGGTTCAGGCTGGTGCTGGCCGGAGGCGTCGACAGGCGCGGTTTGCAGGGGCTTGGAACTTACGGGGCAATCAAGAACTCACCCGGTTTCGTCATTGGTGTGACCGGCCAATCTGCCATGGACCTGGAGGATTTTGGTTTCCGCATGGAGATGATCGTTCTCAAAGCGGCGGACCTGGATCTGGGAACCTGCTGGCTCGGGGGTTCTTTCACACGCAGTACATTTTCCAAAAAAGCGGATGTGACTGAAAACGAGGTACTTCCCGCGGTCTGTTCGGTCGGTTTCCCCTCTGTTGTCAAAACAGAAGAACAGGTGGAACAATTGCGAAAACGGTATGACCGGGAAGCCCTTTTCTTCGATGAAGATTTCAAAACACCCCTTTCACCGGAAGGAGCGGGTGGATATGCCGACCCACTGGAAATGGTCCGGTTGGCACCCTCAGCCCGGAATTGCCAGCCCTGGCGTATCGTTCGGTCAGGTGAAAAATGGCATTTCTTTTTACAACGGACAAAAAGCTACCATGAGTTTGTTGTTCCGCTTATCACCGGGATGGTTGATCTTCAACGGGTTGACATGGGTATCGCTATGTCACATTTTGAGATGGCTGCGCGTGAAGTCGGTCTCTCCGGCTCATGGGTAGTACGCGATCCGGAAATTCCGTTGGAAAACAAATTGATCGAGTATTCTGCAACCTGGATTCCTGTTTAAGGGTTTTCGCGTGAAAGTGTTGAACTGTCGATCCACGCAATTCCTCCCTGCGGGTGAAATCAACCAGCCAACAGGCTGAATAATGGTATCATGCCGAGGATGTTTATTGCGCAGTGGGTGATCATGCTCAAATAGATATTCCGTTTCCACGCGACCATGTAAACCATGGGAAGAAGTGCCAGAATGCGGGTGATATTTTGCCAGGGGGAGAAAAAGTGGTAAAGGGAAAAAAGGACTGCATTGATCAATGGAGTCCAGGCGCGTGAGGATGGGATTCGGGGGAGCAGATAGCCGCGGAAATACAGCTCTTCAATAATGGGCCCGGCGATTCCATTTAAGAGCAATCCGGCAACGACCGTGATCACAACCGCCGTCCGCGGAAATTGTGAAATAACTTCAGGATCACCGTTCAGCATCCAGGTTGCTGGTATCCAGGAAAAGTATTGCTGAATTATGCCCATATCCATATCAGATAAACCGACAAAAACAAAACCACACCAGGCGATCAATATAGGACAGAATACGAGATATTGCCAGAACGGGATAGGCTCACGATTGAGAACAACCCCCTCCAGTGTCAGCCGTCCGGATTTCTTTTTTCCTTCGCGGAAAAGAATTCCCAACTCCACCGGGATGAGCATAAATAGAATGGCAAGAAGTATGGCTAAATATGTCGGGAAACCGGCTTTTGCAACAAGCGGAGCTATCAATATGTACAATATGGTGATGAGCGCGCCGGGGATCAGGTGCAGACCAATAGTCTGCCATCTGGTGTGGTGCTGAATCGAATTGTTCATTTTATTGGCCTCTGTTTTCCTGTCGGGTATTGTTAGATTCAATAGGTATACGGTTATTGACAGGATTTGTTTCAGGTCATTCGAAATCGGAGACTGTTTGTA